>NZ_CP029619.1:900000-1193042 GCF_003176915.1 Candidatus Cardinium hertigii | reverse complement strand
AAATAAACAGCTCTCCAGCTTTTTAATTCTATTGCCGCAAACAACCTGTTTACCTGAACTATAAGCATTATTTATAGGCACAATGCAGCTGCAAGGTGTAAGAAGCAAGATTACTTTCTAGGGATATATCTATACGCTTTTGCTTTTTATCGGAACCTTTTGAGATACTACGCTACCCCTGAATTCTCCACTATACCAAAAAATTTAATCTCTTCTCCTACGCTCCCCAAAAAACCTTAATAAATAGATAAAAATATTTAAAAAATTAAGATAAAGTAAGAAGGCACCCATAAGCGCTGCCCGCTCCGCTAAAGCGCTATCTTGTATTTCATAGTAAAGTGATTTAAGCTGCTGTGTATAATAGGCTACAAAAAATGTAAATACCCCTACCCCCACAAAACTAATGGCAAAATCAATGGCCGAACTTTGAAAAAAAAGGTTTACCAGAGAACTGATAATAAGCCCCCAAATGGCCATCCTACAAAAAGAACCTACCTGGCTTAAATCACGGTTTGTAACATAGCCGTATACACTCGTACAACCAAAAGTAGAAGCTGCTACAAGAAAAGTTTTATATAAAGAACCAATACTATAATAAAAAGCCAATGTAGACAAAGACATTCCGGTAAGCACGGCATAAATCGTTAATAGCAAACGAGAACGTGTAAAAGATATCGCATCTCCCTTACTGCGTATATACATCGCAATGCCAACAGGCAAAAATACAACTACCCAACCCAATCCTGTATAGCCTACCCTGCAACCATAAGCGTCACACGTAAAAAGTAAACGCGTTAAAGGAGCATACAGTACAGTTACAGCAGCTGCCAATGTAGTAAGCAATAACGCTGAAGCTAAATGGGCATATACCTTAACCATATAGCGCTGTAAACCATTATCAATGGTTCTCCTGGCACTTTCATAAGTTCTTACATAATGGTTTATCATTTTTCTATTTTTTTATTTTGCCTGTAAAATGGAATAGTTAAAATTAGGGAATAGTAACTTGCTACGCAAATATAAATGCTACACCTATAGCTTGCTTTCTATTGCTTTCTGCCAAAGTTTAACAGTGAAAAATGCACGTAACGAGATGGCTTATTCCTGATATTCAATAACAATGCATTTAAATTATCTGCACTACTATTTAAATTATTGTAAAGCGTTGGATCATTGATAAACCGCCCCAACGTTCCATGATTCTTAGCAATACTTTGCAGTAAGGTTTCCATAGTATACAATACATGCGTTGTCTTATAGGAAAACTCCTTAAAGGGGAATGCTTTTATTGATCCAAGAATGCTTCGAATGTCTGGTAATAAACTGGGAATCCCTTTTATTGGATCAGCCAGCGGCATAGAGACAGCCATAATATCATTGGAAATAGTGGAAACGCTCTTGTGAATATGCTGAATAGCCGTATGCAAAGAATGACTGGCTTTTTCAACATTATTTAAAATGGCATTGACCCTATCTATGGCAGACGTAAGATTAGACATAACAGCAGTAGCCCGCGTAGTTAACATATTCAAATCTACCTCACTAAAGCTGGGATGGCATTCCCCAATAATAAGGTCCTGCTTGGTGAGTAACCGTCCCTCCTTATGCCACTCTAACTCTAACGCATTGCCTTCTACCATACCCATATTGGTAAGCATAACCCTACTTTTGTCCGTTAATGGAAATTTCTTATTTACTTCAATGGTAAGCAAAGTAGTATGACCAAGATCTGAACTAATTTCTATTTTTGCAATTTTACCCACTTCATGCCCTTTAAATTTTACAGGAGCAGAAACGGACAAATTCTTATTAACTGGATAAGAAACTCGATAAACATTGTATTTAGAAAATGGATCACGCCCCTTGAGAAAAAGCAACCCATAATACAAAACAGTAAAAGCGAATAATACCAAAAACCCTATTTTATAATTCTTATTTATTTGCATACTTGCCTACTTTTTGACTCCTATAAATAAATTCAATTCTATTACAAATCTACAAGATATACAATAAATTCTAGCCCACACTAAAATAAACCCACGCTGCTTTATCCCTTTATGCCTTATAGATTACCCTACCGCATAAGGCTACTTTTTTTTAAAAATCAACTGAATAGGAACTCCTTCAAAATCAAAATTAGCCCTGATCTGTTTTTCTAAATAACTTGTGTAATGAGGCTGTACATATTGTGGGTAATTACAAAAAAAAGCAAAGATAGGTGTATGCGCTTTAACTTGCGTACAATATTTAATTTTAATAAACTTCCCTTTAACGGCGGGCGGATGTACTTTATCAATAATAGGTAACATAATCCTATTTAACTCAGCAGTCGAGATTTTTCTTGCCCTATTGTGGTATACAGTAAAGGCTTTTTCAAGGGTTTGATACATACGCTGCTTCTGTAAAGCTGAAACCAATAGCATGGGAAGATAAGTAAATGGAGCCATCTTCCAAACAAGATGTTTTTTATAGGCATCAGCTGTTACCGCTGCTTTATCTATCAAATCCCATTTATTGATCACCAGCACCATCCCCTTCTTGTAGCGATGGGCTAGGGCAATAAGTGCCATATCTTGTGCTTCTAAGCCGCTTTGAGCATCTAACATAACCAAGCAAATATCTGCATCTTGAATGGCTTTTATGGCACGTAATACAGCATAAAACTCAATGGACTCTCCTACTTTGGATTTTTTGCGCACACCTGCCGTATCGATAATGATACATTGCTTATGATAACGGTTATAGTACACAGCGGTAGCATCTCTAGTGGTGCCTGCCATAGGACTCACCATATGCCTTTTTTCACCCAGTAAGCTGTTTAAAAAAGAGGATTTCCCTACATTGGGGCGACCTATCAGGGCTATCTTTGGAAGCATTGACTGTGCAATCCCTACTTCTGTTTCTGCCGTTTCTGTGAGATAAGGCAATAGCGCATCTAATAAATCCCCTGTTCCAGAACCATTGATAGCAGCTATAAGAAAAGGTTTCCCCAACCCTAACGCATAGAAAGAAGCAGCTGACAGAGCAACTGTTGCATGCTCCGTTTTATTGGCTATTAATAGCACTGGCTTATGCATGCTTCTTACTATATTGGCAAATGCTTGATCCAAAGCAGTTAGTCCCTCCTTGGCATCCACCATAAAAAACACTGCACTTGCTTCTTGTAAGGCAAACTGTATCTGCTCACATATGGCAGGTGCCAAAGCATACTGCTTATCGTCTATATACCCCCCGGTGTCTATAACCGTAAAATGTTTCCCGCTCCACTGTGCAACACCGTAATGCCGATCACGTGTAGTGTGCATAGTGCTATCTGTAATGGCTTCCCGCTTTTCAACCAATCTGTTAAATAGGGTAGACTTTCCTACATTAGACTTTCCTACAATTGCAACAATATTAGCCATTATACTGTATCCAATGCAATAAATACATAAAAGAGAATTAATAGAAACAGGCCTCATTCAATAGGATCACAAAAATGAGCACTGCCTAAAACTAAAAAACCACAATTGTAAATATAATTAAAATTTAAAATAAACTTTTAACGTTACGCTATGTAAGCCGCATACTTCCATGATCTTAGCACAAGAAGTTGACAGAAAATAAGAGCCTCTCTTAAAGGAGTTGGATTTTATTTTTTGTTTATGTACCTAACCAATAGAAGGCTGCGCCATCTGCTCCTATGCAAAATGCGGCGATTTGTTTGATTTACATAACAAAATAAAATGTGTACTCTACGCAATACAATGAACAGCTATAGTGCGCTCATTGCATGTACAACGGTGTCTATACTGTTTTATAATGGGGCATGTAAAAATGAGCCAATGCCTAAAAGAGTGAACAGCGAGCAGCCGCATACTAAGGAAGCCTACTGGATGCCCCCTTCAGCTGAAAAAGCAAAAGAAACCGCCACGCTCTTACTTACGCAACCTATCCAACCAAGGTTTAACTTAAAGGATATGAAAATACAAGCGGGTACGTCATACAATGCTAGGCTGGGATGCCAGCAGCTAACAGAAGGATATTGTATACAATCTGTTCGTATTATCAAAGATTCTACCATTTCTTATGTTCCACATTTCAGCTTACATACGCTCAGAAATCAGCCTATCCCTATCCATGGTCTTTCCTTTACCGTCACACCTTCACAAAAGGTAAAACCGGGTGATTACCTCCTCCTACTTACCATAGGTAAATATGGAAAAGGGAGTAAAGCTACTTTGCAATTCGTACAATGTACCATTACCGTATGCCCCAATGATGAGGAAATAGATTCAGAAACAACAATATGCCATCCCCCAACAAAAGTTACTCCTTCCACACAGCAGTGCGCTACGCAAACCACCCTAAGCGAAGAAGCCATTCCGCCCAACCTAAATAGCCGTCCAACAAGTATACACGAAAAAGAAAATTCCCAAACTCCTATAGAAACCACTTCCCCACCAGTAGAAAAATCAACTGAGCAACCTAGTTTTATCCTAGATGATAGCAGTGTACAAGCAGGGAGTAGCTGCTTAATTACCGTAAAGGAGTCACACCCAACCAACGAATATCGGGTAAAAACTATTTCTGTACAGAAAGATAATGCTACAGGAACTAAAGGGAAATATTATACCAAACAGTTTATAACAGAAGAAATTAAAAAACAGCCTATTCCTGCTTCCGGATTAACTTTTCCACTAACCGTTCAACAGCAGGTTAAACCTGGTATCTATAGGCTTAAACTTATCATAAGTAAACCTAATAAACCAGCTTGCCAACAAGCAGTCCATGCTACTGTTACGGTTGTTCCCTAACCGAATTGCGCAAGCATCTCCCCCCACTGTAGCTACTAGGGGGCAATAACGCTTCTACTATAGCCTTACAACCCATACCGTTTTGCTTGCATGTGTACTGAATAATTTCGCCTATAATTTTATAGCTTATGTATAGGCTATGGTAGCATGGTGTATGGAATTGGTTTTTAAATTGTATAAATTGTATCATAATCTTTAGCTTAGCCGAAGCGAGAGGTCTGGAGCTGGCTTATGCTGTAAGTATAGCAGCATGCGCTTGCACGTAGCCTTTTGTATAAATAGATAAATAGAGAGGCGGGTATCCATACTACTTAAATAGATCCAGCAGGGTATTGTATTTTCTAAATGGATCGCCATTACATTAATTTACAGCACTATGTTTAGTAACTTTTTAACTTCTCCAAGCGTAATAGCCAGTGGAATGAATCAAAATCTAATTCCCCCTCTCACAGAGGCAACCATACTTCCTCCTTTTTGGTTGACGCTACCTTTTGTTCTGTTGTTGGTAATGATTGCCACAGGCCCATTGCTATTTCCGCGTTTTTGGCACAAATATTATGCCAAAATGGCCCTATCATTGGCGACTTTTGTGGTTGCTTACTACTGTAGTGTTTTACATAATAGCATACAGCCTATAGAAACAGCAGCAGAATACCTACAGTTTATAGCTTTAATTACCGCCCTCTACATAGTAACAAGCGGTATCGTAATACAAATACATGCTAACGCTACACCCGCAGCCAATCTGCTCCTGCTGCTAGTGGGTGCGCTATCTGCTAACTGCATAGGTACTACAGGGGCCTCTATGCTCTTGATCCGACCTTACATAAGATTCAATAAACATCGAATTAAAGCCTACCATATTATTTTCTTTATCTTTATAGTCAGTAATATAGGTGGCGCCCTAACGCCTATTGGGGACCCTCCTTTATTCTTAGGGTTCCTAAAGGGAGTCCCCTTTACATGGACGTTGATCCATAATAGCTTTCCTTGGTTAATAGCTGTTTTAATAATGCTAGGCGTGTTTTATTTTTTAGACAAAAAAAATAAAATAAAAAGCATACCGCTGCCTACTGAGCAGCGGCCCATCCTCTCCATCCAAGGAAGTAAAAACTTTATCTGGTTGGCTGTGGTTATTGGTTCAGTTTTTTTAGATCCTACTACCTTTACGTGGCTACCTGCTATTAGCTATCATGGGCATGCTTTCTCTTTTATACGTGAGTGTATTATGCTCACAACGGCCCTGCTTGCTTACCGCAGTGCAAACAAAAAAATTCTCAAGGCTAATGAATTTAGCTTTGAACCTTTACAGGAGGTCTGTTTCATCTTCGTAGGCATTTTTGGGACTATGATGCCTGCCCTTGCATTGATTCGTATACTTGCACAATCTGAATGGGCCAAACCATTGATTACACCTACTACACTATACTGGGGAACGGGTATTTTTTCTTCCATTTTAGATAATGCGCCAACCTATCTCAACTTCACAGCTGCTAGCATGGCTGCACAAGGTGCAGACATTGCAAGGGTAGCCCATGTACAGGCGTATGCAGCAGGAGGTAGTTACGCCCATTCAGTAATAGGGCTGCGTGCCATTTCTTTAGCTTCTGTATTTTTTGGCGCTATGACCTACATTGGTAACGGACCTAATTTCATGGTTAAATCTATTGCAGAAAAAGCAGGGATACCCATGCCTTCTTTTGGACACTACATTACGCAATTCTCCTTACCTTTTTTACTCCCTATACTATGTATAATTTGGCTGCTATTTTTTGCTTTTTCAACATAAATGACTTACAAGGATAACGTATAGAAATTAAGGTACATCGATAGGTATCAGTCAAAATGGAAATGCGAAGTCAATTAATCAAAGGAATACCTTGTGCATTGTTAGCTGTTAATGTAGGTTTATCCATGCTATGGATAATAAAAAAACAGGCTACCCTAGTGTGTGAGCATGTTGCCATACACATTAAAGCATACCCAGAACAAGTATTCCTAACCACTCAAACTATATTGGATTTACTACAAGTCACTTACCGCATACCCCTTACAGGACAACCCATCAAAGCTATCAACAGCTACCTGATCAGAGATAAACTGGCTATGCAACCGCTTATAAAAAAAGCAGTGGTATGTAAAACTTGGCCAAGCACCTTGCATATTGCTTTAGAAACCAAACAGTTGCTTGCGCGTATCATTATACCAGAATGCCCCAATGATAAACAGTTATACCTAGATGAAAACGGCAGCATCCTATCGCTCAACACGGCCCCTCTATGCCGACTGCTTGTGGTAAGTGCTGATACGCTCCATACCATAGCGGCTGCTATGCAAAGCGCGGATAAAGGTTTATGGATGCTGTTACACCAACTGTATCAAGATCGTTTTCTTCGCAGTCAAATTACTAGCCTACAAATAGCACCCAATCATTTTATAACACTTGGAACGCAAATAGGTAATCATCAAATCTTATTTGGAAAAACAGAAAACATCCATGAAAAATTGGAGAAATTATATGTATTTTATAAGGAGGTCATCCCTTACAAAGGTTGGCATGCCTACCGCCAAATCAATGTAGCGTTTGCTAATCAATTGATTTGTCAATAAAAACGCATAATAGCAGCTTTTCCATGTAAAGAGCGCAATGAGCATGGTACTTAGTCGGATTTAAGGCTATTATTACCTAGCGGGCTAGGTATGTTTTCTTTGTTGAGTAAATCATTTCGGGTAAGAAAAGCCGTCCAAATGTCCAGTGAATTTTTTATCTTTTGAGGCCTTTGCAATAGACTTTAAATATTTTGCCTAAAAATAAAAATGCATTTTTATTTTTAGGCAAACGTTAACTTAAATTTATTTTTATATTTATTTAGGTGTTTATTTTTAGGATTTTTTCGGTCTTATGTATTAAAAGATATAAATGGCAATGCGTGTACATTTATGTTAAGAAAGTTTTTCTATAAAGCACTGAATGAATTATTTACTAAGCAAGTTACCACTGATAATGGGATTATATCGGTTGACGTCCCCAGAGATAGCACATCCACTTTTGAACCTGTTTTATTACCTAAGTGTCAAACAAGAATCCTTGGTTATCTGGCTATTAACTACATGACCAGAAAGTGGACCATCCCTATTCATAATTGGAGTGAGACTTTGGACATAGTCCAGTATTTTCCTAAACTCAGCACTTTCAACCGTTGCGCGTAAAGCTATTTTAGCCTTTGGAATGGTTTTTCTGGAATAGGGATGCCTATACTTTATCTTTAATCTCCGAAACAAAAGTTTCCCCTAAAAATTTTCTATAAAAAACGCATTTTATACTTTATTTATGGAATAACAAAAAGAAAATTTATTTACACGTTAAATTAAAAAACAAATCAAAACTATACTATAATACTTAGTAATCAATATAATATAACGCTTAAGTTGACGCATCGAGTGTACAACTAATATAATGTTACCTTAAAAGCGCCTATACAACTTTTACGGTTCGGCTTCTTTCCATAGGCAGATGTTATTAATTTCTTGCACAATCCTATGTAAGGCATTGGCATGTAAGCACGCAAAGGTATGCATTTGCTTGATTAACATGGATTGCTGTTTTTCATCTTGTAGTAGCGCCCAGATAGTAGGTAAAAGTAAGCGTGGACATGTTTGGTCCTGTAAGCATAAGACAGCGCCCTGTTCAACCAAAGGTACACCATTTTTGGTTTGATGATCCCCTACTACATTGGGAGAGGGAACGAGAATGGTTGGCTTCTGTGCCACACACAACTCTGCAATAGAGAGCGCACCCGCTCTAGAAACTACCACATCTGCTGCAGTATAAGCCATTCCCATATGATCTAAAAAGGGATAGCATTGAACCATAGGATCGAACCCATACGTATTATCTAAGGTATCCCGGATCCTTTGAAAATAGTGGTTCCCTGTTATCCATAGCAGCTGGATATCCCAAGCATGCAATTGACCTATGCCCCCTAATAACGTCGTATTTAATTGCAAGGAACCACCACTCCCCCCTACTACTAGTAGACATTTTTTATCAGATGATAAATTAAAATAGCGAAGCGCTGCTGCTTGATCATTTTTAGTTGCAAAGAGGGAAGCACGCACCGGATTACCTGTAACAACTATTTTCTCTTTTGCACAAGAAAAAGATACGGAGGGATAGCCTGTACAAATTTTAGTTACCAATCGAGCAAGTAACCTATTGGTCAACCCAGCAATGCTATTCTGTTCTTGTATAAGCGTAGGAATACCCTTACTATAAGCGGCCAATAACGTGGGAAAACAAACATACCCACCGGTACCAACAACTACATCAGGCTTAAATGCCTTAATAATTTGCCTAGCTTGATAGAAACTTTTTAGGATTAAAAAGGGCAATCGAATATTACAAAGCCATTTCTTCCTTTGAAGACCCCTAATAGGTAAGCATACGATCTGATAACCTGCAGCGGCTACGATAGCTTCCTCTATCCCTCCGTTTGCACCCACAAACAATAGTTCTACTGCTGAAAATTGCGCTTTAAGTGCAGCTGCTATAGCAATTGCCGGATAAATATGCCCACCTGTTCCTCCACAACCAATTACCACACGCATGATAAGCGCATTACTGATTTGTTTCCAATGATTCCGCTAGCTCCATACTACCACAAGGCCGTTTAAGGATATATTGCTTTAGGTCCTTTGTTGCCCATAGCCCACTGCCCTTGAATAGGTTTTTTTTATGCACTATTGCAACGGGTTGCTCTGTAAATAGGTTTTCTTTTTCTGTATTATAGCATAACTGCTCTGTATACAGTTCCAATGCTTCACTTGGTTTTTGAATGCATACCTTTCCTTCTATAGTACAAAGCTTTTCTTGCTTACTATAGATTAATTTATTTGCTTGAATATAAGTACTGTCTTCCCCTTGGGTAACCGCCCCTGCTACCCCCTTTTCCTGGGCAGACACTTCTGCTGGCGTATCCCATACAACAATTTCTAGTTTCCCTACTAATACGATATCTCCATTTTCATAGCAGTACATTTCATTAGCCTTAATAGTAAAAGTTGATTTACCATTATCTGTAGCCAGAAGTGCACACTGCATGGTCTCTACCATAGGAACTCTTTCAGGCATTACTGCTGTAGCGTAAAGCGGTACAAAGAAGCCACGTTCATACAAACCGACCGCTATAAATAGGAGAGCTCCCCTTAATATATGGGAAAGGAACAACACGCCTATTAACGAATATTATGCTGATTAGCAAAATCAATAGCCAAGTAGCTAACCGTTCCCTTAGCTGGATCAACGACCTTTAATAGGGCAGCCTCTTTGGCATTACGTACCATTTCAGCAAATGCTTTTATATTGTGAACAGGCTTTTTATCAAAAGCAATTACAATATGTCCCTTTTTAAGTCCAGCAGACTGGAACTTCCCTTTGCCCACTTCTACAACCGATATACCTGCAGATAATTCTAATTTTTTCTTTATCCCTTCCCCTAAATCACTAAAAGAAGCACCCTCTACTTCTAGCAGTTTACCCTTTTGTACGACTTGTACTGGATCAGGTTCTTTTTCCAGCACTACATTTATTGTTTTTTCTTTTCCTTTTCGGAATAAAGTAATAGTTATTGTATCACCAGGTTTTGAACAAGCTATGATTTCCTGTAACTCTGCAACTTTATTAATCTTATGATCATTGATTTGCGTAATCACATCCTCTTTTTGTAGTAGCTTGACACAAGGACTCGCTGGATCAACGCTTTGAATACAAGCCCCAGCTATTTTACTTAAACCTAGTTTTTTAGCCAATTCGGCATTTACCTCACTAATGGTTACACCCAACATTACCCGCTGCACAGCACCATACTGCATAAGATCATTCATTACTTTTTTAACTAAAGAAACAGGTATAGCAAAACCATATCCCATAAAAGAGACTGCTGAATTAGCATATATAGCCGAATTAATCCCTACCAATTGTCCATATAAATTTACCAATGCGCCACCGCTATTACCCTGGTTAATAGCTGCATCTGTTTGAATAAAAGATTGAATAGTAAATCTAGGATCCCCTTTTTGGCCTAAATTATCCCCCAATTGCCTAGATTTTGCACTTACAATTCCTTTGGTTACCGTAGAATGAAGATTAAAAGGATTACCAACAGCTAAAACCCACTCCCCTACTTCCAAAGTATCAGAATTACCCAATTGCAAAAAGGGCAGTTTGGTTTCCTGAACCTTGAGAAGCGCTAAATCTGTAGTAGCATCTGCTCCAATTAATTTTGCAGTATAGAGCCTATTATCTTGTAGCGTTACCTCTATATGGTCCGCTCCTTCGATCACATGATTATTGGTAACAATAAAACCATTTTCAGTGTAAATAACACCAGAACCCGTAGCGTATTGCTCCGGTACTTCATATTCCCTACGGGGCGTGCCAAATCGCTCTCCAAAAAATTCTCTAAAGAACTCATCTAAAGGACTTGTCATATATTTTACCTTAGAACACTTACGTACTTTAACATGCACTACTGCTTGGGTAGCTATCTTAGCTGCGTAGGTAAAATCAGGTAAGGGCGCAATAACTTTTTTATCCTCGATAGGACGAGGTACTACATCATCTGGTAGGTTTTTTTGGATAGGCTGCGCTTCTTGGCTTACCGAACAGGCATGGGGGTCATCCTTAGCTGCTTTGCTGTCTAACGTAGAATAACCGGGGTTAGCCATAAGCGAAACGGCTGTATTCTGTTGCTTATTACCAGCACGATAAAAGCTGCCTGCCTTTAGGTAGGTAATCCCCCCCCCTATAACAAGCAATAATAGCGCAAATCTACCTTTTGTGGAAGCTCCCCTATGAAAATAATTATATTGACGCATAGTAATATTTTTTATTTTATGTTTAATTTCATTTATAATGCTCTCTTACCAGCAAGCACCGCTCGTAACAAATTTAATAACTAAGCGTCTTACAAGCAACAGTAAGAACCGCTTTAACCACTTTATATGTTATAATATTACCTAATTTTAGGTAATAACCTATTCTAATGCATTATACAAAAGATGAAGCAACCTTTAAAGATTTATAACAGCTTAACGAAACAGAAAGCATTATTTAAACCAGTGACCCCTCCTTTTGTAGGGATGTATGTCTGTGGGCCTACTGTTTATGGGCATGCCCACTTAGGCCATGCACGCACGGCTATTACTTTTGATATACTATTTCGCTATTTGCAGCATTTACGCTATAGGGTCCGTTATGTACGCAATATCACTGATGTGGGTCATCTGGAAAGAGATTTGGATGAAGGGAACGATAAAGTACAGCAACAAGCCAAGGTAGAAGCCGTAAGTCCTATGGAGATAGCACAGCGTTATACGAATAGCTATCGAACCAATATGGAACAGCTCAATGTATTGCCGCCTAGTATTGAGCCTTGTGCAAGCGGCCACATTCCAGAGCAAATGGGCCTCATTCAAACGATTTTGCAGCATAAGCTGGCTTATGTTACAGAAGGATCCGTTTACTTTGATGTAAATCAATACAATCAGTTACAATCCTATGGTAAACTTTCAGGACGGACCATAGAAGCTATGCGTTCCGGTACACGCGCGTTAGCTGGTCAACACGAAAAAAGAAATCCGGTAGATTTCGCCTTATGGAAAAAGGCAACACCTACCCATATCATGCAATGGGAGACCCCTTGGGGTATCGGGTTCCCAGGATGGCATATTGAATGTACCGCTATTGCTGCTAAATACTTAGGGGTACAATTCGATATTCATGGGGGGGGAATAGATCTGCTTTTTCCGCATCATGAGTGTGAAATAGCCCAAGCACAAGCTGCATACAAAACAGATTTAGCTACGTATTGGATGCATAGCAATCTAATCACTATCCATGGTACTAAAATGGGGAAATCATTAGGCAACACCATTTCCCTACCTGAACTTTTTACAGGGAGGCATAGTAGCTTAGACCAACCGTATAGTCCTATGACGTTGCGTTTTTTTATGTTACAGTCCCATTACAGGGGGGTACTGTCTGTCTCACTGGATGGATTAAAAGCAGCCTATCAGGGCTATCGAAAACTTATGAATGGGTGGCACCTGCTGGCTGGACTACAACATGATACAGCAATAGCAGTAGAAGATAATGCGTTAGATAGGGACATCTATGCAGCATGTGCTGACTGCTATAATGCTATGAACGATGATTTGAATACTGCTAAAGCTTTAGCAGGCCTTTTTAATTTATTAAAAATAATAAATGGCTTACACAATGGGCAACTTAGCCTTTCAGCTATCTCAACAACTGCCCTTACCCAATTACGAACTACCTATGCGGTCTTTACTACAGATATTTTAGGATTAAGGGAAGAACACCCCGCAATCCTACCAGCTGTATTAGGAATCATACAATCACTCTACCAGGAAGCCAAAGTAGCTAAACGATACCACCAAGTTGATTCCATTCGATCTGCACTTCAACAAATAGGTATCGCTATGCAAGACCATCCCAACGGCACTTATTGGATGTATCAATGAACGAGTAATTAGTAGGCAATACTTTTGTGATTATGATTATTTTCAGTTTAAGACTCCTTGTCATCCTAGTTCTTTAACGCGTTGGTGCCAGAGATTAGGGCAAGAAGATCTCAATAAAAAGTAGTTCGCCCCAAAGAACTTACAAAAGTGATAGCTGATACCACTGTAATGGAGAAAAATATTCGCTTTCCTACGGATGCTTCGTTACGCAATAAGGCTTAGAGAAACATTGATCCGTATAGCCAAGCAAACAGGTATTCAACTCCGGCAAACCTACCAACAGCCAGATCCCGTTATGCAACGTACAGTTGATAGCTATGCTATGCGCATGCCAAGCAGTATAAACGTTTAGCAAAAAGTATTAAAACATTAAAAATGATCTCAGTCGTGTAGTAAGGGAAGTAGAACGTTCTACACAACCGTGTAATGAGACAATATGAACACAATTTGCAAACCTAATGTATATGAGTAAAAAAATTATCAATTAATCAAAAAACAGTAAAAATACAACCTGAGGCCGTTGCAATAGACTGTAAAGAATTTATCTAACCATGCACATGTATTTTTAGTCAAAAGTTAACTTAAATTAAGTATGTATTTTGATTTAGGCCATTATTTTTTTTAGGATTTTTTAAGGTACATCTATAAGCCTGCCTATAGTCTACCGCTTTTGTTTAAAATGTTATTGCTGCAGACCTGGCATGGACTGAGTGCCTATCCAGTAGAAGAAGCAGCAAGCGATCGTATCACTTTTAGCAGATTTTGTGGAATTACTATGGATAGCTCTATTCCAAATCATAGGGTTCAGAACAGCCTTTACAGAGCAGAAGGCGCTAGAAAAGTTATTAAAAATCATTAATGATCAACTATCTAATCATGGTGTGTTCGTGCAACACGGCTCAGCAGCTATGGATGCTTCTATTTCCTCTACCCCTAGACGTCCTAAAGGCAAAAAAATCTATGATTTACATAAAGATGGAACTATATAAATGTGTCCGAAAATTATCAAAAAGGAGTAGATGCAAAAGGGAGTTAGACAAAAAAAGAACATACTCTTTCCTATGGCTATAAGCGCCATCTCCTAGATTATAATTTCGGTCATGTTTTTTACATTATCTATCATTGTATAATACTATATAATATAATCTGCGCTACCTGATGCAACGGTTATGGTAGAAAGTTCTTTTTGAAACATGTTGATACATAAATATAAATCACTTGGTTTTATAGCTTTATATATTGCTTTATATATTGTATACTTAGCTGTGGTTAAACTATAGTTATTGTATCATAGGCTATAGCTGTACAGAACTAATTTTTTATTATTCACAATGACACTATTCAATAATTTACCCCTTGTAATGGTAATGGCTTTTCTGCTACTGACCTTAGTAGTAGGGCTCTATTACAGTAGGAAAGTAACTACTTTTCGAGAATATGCAGTAGGGAATAAAGATTTTGCTACAGCTACGCTGGTGGCTACCCTGTTGGCCACTGACTTTAGCGGGAGCAGTTTATTACGTGATGTACAACAAACTCATGTACAGGGGTTTCTATGGATATTATATCTTTTACCTATTCCTATTGGTTATTGGTTATTAAGTCCTTTGATATTGCGCATGGGACCCTTTATGCAACATCTTTCTTTAGCAGAAAGTATCAGTACTGCCTATGGGAAAATGCCCAGATTGGTTGTTGCTTTGGTTTCCGTTATTGTAAACGTTATCTCGGTGACTACGCAAATTATTGCTATTACTACAGCTATTGAAGTATGTATAAATTTAAGTGGTAATAGTAACGCAAAGATGATACAATGTATCATAACGGTAATAGCTACACTTATACTTATCCTCTATTCCATGTTTGGGGGTATTCGTTCCGTCACTTTTACCGATGTATTACAGTTTATAACTTTTACGGCCATTATTCCCTTAGTAACCTGGTTTATATTTAAGTCAACCAACCAATCACTGGGAGCGGTAGCTTCCATCTTGCAAAAAGAACCAAGATTTCAGTTAAATAGCTGTTTGCATATAGACAAATTATTGCCAATAGTTGCGTTATTCCTAGCCGAATTAGCTTCTTATACAGACTCCACTACTATACAACGGATCTATATGGCTTCTAGCCCTATACAGGCTAGAAAGCTATTTATATATACTGGAATATTCGTATTCATAATACTAGGTTTTATGGCTTTAATAGCACTTTTCCTTTTTGTAAAAGCGCCAACATTACCAGTGAATCAAATTTGGCCCTATATATTTGCAAATATTCCTTCTGTTTTTAAAGGACTCATGGCTGTTAGTTTACTGGCTATGGCCATGTCTACAGCTGATTCTCGTTTAAATGCGTGTGCCGTCCTGGTGACCCATGATATAATAGGTAGTATACAAGCTCATAAAGGAATAGCAGATAAATACAAACTTAGTTTAGCGCGATATACTGTTTTAATAGCAGGTATCTGTGCTATGCTATTGGCCTTTCAGAAAAGGGATTTACTTTCCTTATTGGAGCTTATTTTCGATTTTTCTGTCCCCATTATAACCGCTCCCTTTCTCTTGGCTGTATATGGCTTTCGCGGTAGTTCCCGTACGGCGTTAATAGGGATGGCTACTGGGATATTAACTATTTTAGCTTGGAACCGATGGATTGAACCATCAACTGGTATCAATGGTGCCTTTCCTTCTATGCTGGCCAACGGCTTAGCGATGCTAGCTGCCCACTACCTACTACCGCAACCAGCAGGAACCGGCTGGGTGCCTACTGACAAAATTTACCAACAAAAACAACAAGAAAAAGCAAGAATCAAAAGGCGCAATAAGCAAGAAAGGGAACGCTTTTTTTCGAAAGAAAATTTAATAAAGCTTAAGCCATCTAGGGTAGTGTTACTGTTAACAGGTCTCTATTTACTTGTTATAGGAGCTGCTAGCCTTGGCTATGGCTATGATTATACCGGACACAGTATATACAGCTATGGCTTATTACTGTTTTCTGGTATAGGTTTGCTTTATATGGGATGTGCTGTCTATGGCTACCATATCATACCAGATAGGGCAATAGGGATCTGTTGGTTTTTTAGTTTGTTAGTTGGATTCCCGCTCCATCTTCTCTTTAGCTGCTTCCTATGCCAAACACTTTTAGTCCCCTTTATTTTATTTTTTACCCATGGAACGGTTCTATTGTGGACACTTCCGTTCTATTGGAGCCTAAGAGCGCTAGCTATTACGGCAGGGGGTATGCTAGTAGCTATTTGTTATTGTAAAGCAACGGTAGTATGCCCTTCCCTCACACTATTATTGTCTATACTAGGGTTTGGCTTACTGCTTTTAATGATCAGTGTTTGGGCAAAAAATAGTATTATACAAAAAGAATCCCGTAATCTTTATTTCCTGCAGAAACAAGCTACACAAGAAGCCTACGAACTAAAAAAGCTAGCCTATAGCGAAGAGCTGCCTATTGCTTCTTCCCAAAGCACCTTAGCCCAAGAGGGAACTATTTTAGAAAAAGCCATCCAAAATGTTACGCAATCTATTGCCTTTGTAGATAGTACCACTCCCTTCCTTAAGGAAGACTTCCAAAGCATCATCGATAAATTTGCAGAATGGGCCTACTATTTAAAGCAGCGGGCCAAACGCCAAGACCAGCTCCTTTTACAACCAACGGTTATTCCATTAGAAGCGCTTATCGATGCAGGAGAGGTAGCCTACCAAAAAGAAAAAGGCTACTTACCTGGTTTATGGGTAGAAGAAGCCGACATTATGCCCGCTACGATGCTAGGCGATAGGGCGCAGTTGGTACAACTCCTATGCATGGCGCTTAGCTATGTAAGGGAAGCCAGTGCTTCCCGCTTCTCCCCTATTACGTTACAGCTGCAGCCTACCCAACTGCGCTACAAAAAAAGAGAACCGCTTGAAGAAAAAGAATCCCCTGATTGTATTACTTTCCCTGCATTGGCGTTGGTAGTACATACAGAAAATAAACAGATCCCCCTGCCTATCTTACAAACCATATATGACGTGGAAGGTCCTGCCGTTACCCAACCGGTGGTTTCTGCCCTATCTCCGCAAAAGGTAAACCTACACAAAGAAAAGTTAGCATCGATTGTGTATGCGCACTATGGGCTTTTGCTATGGCCCCATGCAGAGCAGCTGGTCTGCCTACTCCCCCTAGATGTAACCCAAGTAAGAGAGGAGATGCTAGCACTTTCCTTGCCGAGGGAAGCGGGTACGCAGGAGGAAGCCTCTATTACGCCCCATGAAAAGACCGCATCGCTCGCACAACTGTCCGCTTTTCATGATTGGGTGCGTTCCTTTAAAAATATAGATCCTTTTCTTATTGCAGAGATACTGCTCTTATTGCGGCGCTGCTATGGGTTTAAACGGCATGCATCGGGGCAGCTTTTTTATGTACGGGCCGTAAAGATTGCCGAGTGGGTAGCTACTTGGACAGATGGCTATGCTAAACTGGTTTATGCGACGCTGCTGTATGATTTGGTCCGCTATACCAGACTGCCGCTTTCCTATATCAAAGGTAATTACAAAAGGGGAATTTACTGCTTTGTAGAAAATACAATCGCTATCGATAGCCGAAAGCGTTTAGAAGAATCGCTGCTGGCTATACCCAATCGCTTGAAGGAATCCTTGAAAAAGTGGCATTTATCTGTACTATATGTGAAGCTGGCAGAGCGGTTATATGACTTAAAGCATGCTTCCGGTTACAAAGATCCCGCCATTATACAAGCCATGGCCAAAGAAAGCTTAACCATCGATGTGGAGCTGGCCCAGCGCTGTAGAGAACCAGGTATGGCTATTCTTTTGAAGCAGGCAGCAGAGGAAGTATTGCTTATAAACAAACAATAGCATTCATTTGGAACATAGGTACTTTTTTAGGTAAGACATTACGTAGAGTACACATTTCTATTTTGTTATGTAAATCAAACAATACGTTAGGTGCAAACAATAGACACAACAAGTCAGCTTTGCAAGAAGACAATTTATGCTCTTTATGCCCATTTTGCGTTTAAACCATAAGACAGTATGACCCACCATCTAAAATAGGATGCTTTAATCAAAAAGATCTTAACGGATCAACTAGCTGCACAGGAATTCCTAGAACACTATTTACCAGCTGACTTTAAAGCGCTTGTTGATTTAAGTCAGATCACCATAGAAAAAGAATCTTTTGTTGAAGATAACCTAAAAAGAAAACTAACCGATCTCCTCTATGCTGTTAAAACCAAAAATCAGGAAAAAGATTTTGTCTATGTATTAATTGAGGCACAGGTTATTTGCGTTTATGGAAATACCTGCTTTTGTTATGCGAACGCAATAGGAAAAATAAAAACAGGTTACCTTTAATATGTCCCATTGTAATTTACCACGGCTCTAAACCATACCATGCACCCAGGAATATATGGCAATTGTTTAGCAACCCTGAACAAGCCCAAAAATTAATGGGAGAAGAGTATCAACTGATTGATTTACAGAGCATATCAGATGATGCCATTTTACAAAAGAAACATTTGGCTATGTTTGAATACCTGCTCAAACACATCCATAAACGCGATATACTCAAATTATGGGAAAACCTATTTACACACTGCCAACACGCTCTATTAGTAGATAAAGAAAAAGGTTATATTTGTATAAAGGCTTTGGTATGGTATAGCGATGCTAAGTTACCGGAAGAAAAACAGGCGGCATTAGAACGGGTCATCTCGAGCCATTTATCTAAAGAAGAAACAGCTACGATTATGAGAACCATTGCACAAAAATACATTGAGGAAGGCAGACAGCAGGGGATAATGCAAGGAATGGAGAAAGGAATGGAGAAAGGAATGGAGAAAGGCAGACAGCAGGGAATAATGCAAGGTATGGAGAAGGGGATAGAGAAGGGCAAAATTGAAATAGCTAAAGCCATGCTAGTGCATGGTGCTAAGGTCTCCTTTATTGCGAAAATTACTGGACTTGATACGGCTTTTATTGCTTCCCTTCAATTATAAATTGACAATAATTTATCCTAGTAAAAGAGCGGTTTCCCCTTAACATTGCATTATAATGAGGTTATATTAACTTGTCCTATTGTAGAAAGGAAATAAAATTAACAAGGTAAACAAGTGACCTGCATTCAATAACACAACATGCATTCGTAATTACATACATGTTGGTATATATTAAAACATTCCCTTTACACTACCTATCATACCATTTTGATGCACCCTTCCTAATTAATCGTTCCTGAAGTATTTATTACGCAATAGGTTAATTTTTTGTTTACCTTTTTCTCACATTCAAATGATAAGTTAGATTCTGATACCGTTGTGATAGATCGATAGAATAATTTTTTATATGTTTCTACGCTTACGAACAAGCTGCCATGAACCCTTTTACAGACAAAAAAAAACCATTATATTAAGCGCTAGCAAGCTTAACATACATTAAATAATACAAGATCATCTAATTACTATTAATTAATTACTATGGCTACAGAACCAGTTAATGATCATAAATTCGGACTACCTGAACCAGATTTTCATACATTATCGATAAAAAGAAGTAATAAGAAACCGCTATCCCTTGTTATTGCATTCCTATCAATAGTTGGTATAAGCATCCTACTGTACCGTGCTTATTTTGTTATGTGGTTTCCTATCAAGCCTACTGAAGCTCCTATCGCCCAGCCCACACCTGTTACAGAAAATAAGGAATCGGCACACAGCGTAAGCGCTTTCCCTGCAGAAGAAATGACTACGAAAGATAGCTGTAATGCCTTAGAGGTTAATGAAACAGTGAGTGGTGACGAGGCATTCAAACCTAGCAACCCGATTAAAAAAAAGGAAAGCATTACTGCTGTACAAAAGCAATTGGAGGCAAAAAAGCAGCCAAAGCCATTCGTAAAGCCAGGTAGCTATGAAGTATTGCGTATCCCACAAGGTATCTATCACCTAGTAGTAGTGAGCTACTTGGATAAAAAACTGGCTACGCAGGCCATCCAACAACTAACCAAAAAAAATTTAGGAGTATGTCTTATATTACCTAACTCAACGCAAAAATATTACCGTGTTACCATAGGACATAGCAGAACAGAGTATGAAGCCGAACAAAAACTAAAGGAATTTAAACCGCTGTATAAAAATATTTTTATAATGAAATATTAATTTATATTGCTTTTTTTAGCTAGTATTAAGATATTACTTTTATGTTATCCACTACATTTTTAAGTCTCTTACTCAAAGGGGGATGGCTAATGCTTCCACTTATGGTATTATCTCTCCTTAGCGTTTATATAATGGTAGAACGTTGGTTAAGCTATCGTACCCACCTGTATCATATCAAGGACTTTGCAAATGAAGTAGAAAAACAACTCAATAGCAATGATTTAGAAAGTGTTTACCAGCTTTGTCTTCCTCAATATAATATGATACAAAAGGTCCTCTATAAAGGGTTAGAACAGCGGAATCTCTCTTCTACAAACTTAGCGTTGCTGCTAGAGGGAGAATCCAATAGGCAGATAGCATTACTAGAGGAAAAGCTCTCCTTCTTAGCTACCATATCTGGCGTTGCTCCTATGATAGGTTTTCTGGGGAGTGTAATGGGTATGGTGCAAGCCTTTATGGCTATTGCACAAGAGCAAAACCAGCTGTCTTCACAATATTTTTCTAACGGTATCTATGAAGCAATGGTTACAACCATAGTAGGGCTTATAATCGGCATTACCGCTTACGTAGGGTATAACTTTTTTGTAGCACGGGTTAACCATGCAGCACAAAAATTAAACTATCTCGCAACGCTTTTCTTAACTAAGGTTAGGTAATAATACTGCTTTATTAAGCAAATTAGAAATGTTAATCAAGGTAAAAAATAAAATAGATAGCTCCTTTAATATGGCATCTATGACAGATGTCCTATGCTTATTACTTATTTTCGTACTGATTGGCTCAAAATACCACACGCAGGCCATTCCTATTAATTTACCCTTAAGCACAAACAAAAAAACAGCTGTCGCACCCGTACATATAACGGTTACAGCTGCATTGCAATACTATATAGAGGGCAACATCGTACCCTTCCCTCAATTAGAGCAATTGCTGCAGGCCAAATTAGCAAAAGCATCTCATAAAATGGTAGTGCTCCATATGGATAGACGGCTTGCTATCGCACATATGGTAAAAGTAGCAGATATAGCACATAGGTTAGAGGCCTCTGTTGCTTTAGCAACCGCATTAGAGCCAAACAAATGAAAGAAATTGAATCCGCCACTATGCATAAACAGGGAATGGCTGTTTCCATAGGGGTGCATCTTTTTTTTATGGGCATGCTCTGTTGTATCCAACAACCTATTTTTTTCCCTTCTAACAGTAATGGGCTGCCTTATACCATTGCATTAGAAGCGGACCAACCCTCCCATAGCATAACAAAAAAAACTACTTCAAAAACAAAACCAAAAGTTACTATCCCTTCAACCCTATCCTCCCCCTCTCCTTACGCAAAGAAAATAAAAAAACTACCCAAACAAAATAAAAATACAATAGACGCACGGGGCTTGTACCATACAGGTAAACACAACAAGAAACCAAGCCGAGCTATCCTGGAATTGCCTGGATGGCAATGGGATAGAGTACCTATACCGAAAGACCCAACGGAAGAATGTGGTAAAATAGTTTTTGAAATTAAGGTAGATGCAAATGGGGAGGTGGTTGCAGTTCGAACCATAGAGAAAACCATTACGCCCCTCGTAGAAAAAATCTATGCGGATGAACTGCGTAGCCTTACGTTTAGCAAAACAAACCATAATAATGCGTCTTATCGTAACCTATCTACAGGAAAAGTGATCTTCATACTCGTAGCAAAGTAGTAGCTGTTTGCTCGAGGCTGTGCTGTCCCCAAAATTACCCAACCCAACGCTCCAGCTTTGATCTAAACTAAAGCATTAACCGAAAGAATGATGCATTCAACATGCATTGCTGCTTAACCATTCGCTACGCATATGTATACAGAACGTTAACATCTTATATTATGAGTCCGTTGCAATAGACTGTAAAGAATTTATCTAACCATGCACATGTATTTTTAATCAAAAGTTAACTTAAATTAAGTATGTATATTGATTTAGGTCATTATTTTTAGGATTTTTTAGGGTACATCTAGGGGCAATTAAACCAGGTGGTCTTTTAAGTTTAGCATATATATCAGATAATCAACGTAAATGCAAGCATGCTTTCTTTGATCAAATGAATAAGCTAATCCCTTGGTTACACGTAAACAAAGCGCTGCGTTTGTATAATCCTAAAGGCTTGCGTTTATTCATGCAAGCCCGCCTGTAGTCCATAGCCCTGCAATCAAGCAGCAGCGTATAGGCAGATAAAGCAACTTCCCCTAGTTCTTCAGGAGCCCGTTATATAGGCCTTGCTAAAATCCACACGCAACAAGCTTATGGAAGCAAGTAAGCGGTACTTAGAGACATGGTCTATCCAAAGCGGTTTAAATTTATTGCGTTTTAGGAAGCATTGGATAAATTGCTTTGTTAAACTAAAACCAAAGTGCGTAATTCCATTCTTTTTTGGAAAAAAAGAACATTTGGATATTGCATTCGTTACGCAAACAGTAATGTGCTTCTCTTATGGGTACACTTCTTGCAGTGCCATTATAGCTAGTGCTAAGTGATTGAGGTGGATTACATTCAATTGATGCTATTCCATACTTCAAACATGATTCTTATGTTGATTAACAATAAAATATATAATACTTTAGGGAGGATTAACTAGCTGATTAGTGGCTATATTGTTGATCCTTCATCTGTATTACCCTGCCTTATAATCAGTAGACTTTTTGGCATCATTACTTCCGTTTTTTAAAGCATGCTTGATCAGCTTAGGCCCTATCCTTAACTAATAAGACAATGGTAAGATAGTGGCTAAATTAGGCCAACAGTTTATTGCTTACAGCAACAAAAAGATATAAATTAAACTTACTAAAAGTTATAAGCCATGCAAGCAGATAACGGATACACTGCAGCACGTCTACAAATGGTAAAAACGCAAATAGAGGCAAGAGGCATACGAGATGAAAACGTTTTGCATGCTATGGAAAACGTTCCTAGGCATCTTTTTGTTCCAAAAGCGCTACAACCCTATGCTTATACAGACAGCCCCTTGGCCATAGGTTATGGTCAAACTATTTCTCAGCCTTACATAGTAGCGTTTATGACGGAAGCACTACGCTTACCTCCAAAGGCAAAAGTACTCGAAATAGGAACAGGATCTGGCTACCAAGCAGCCCTATTAAGTCAACTCAGTAGCACTGTATATACGATTGAAATAATAAAAAATCTAAATAAAAAAGCATTATTTAAAAAACTAGGCTACACGAATATCCATACCAAAATAGACAATGGGTACAAGGGATGGGCAGCAGCGGCACCTTTTGATGCCATCATCCTTACGGCCGCTTCCCCACATATAATTGCTAGCCTACTCCATCAAGTAAACATAGGCGGAACGTTGTTATGCCATTAAAGGAAAAAAAATGGAGCCAAATGCTCCTACGCCTCACCAAACTAAATAAAGCCAATAACTACAAACGGGAGGAGCTTCTACCTGTTAGATTTGTACCTATGACCGGTCAACCCGTTGCCTAGTTTTTGTATGCGATTGATCATCCTAAATTACAATTGTAAATCAAACATAATACACTCAAGCACAATAAACGGCATAAACCGCTGCTACCCCCCTACCATGCAGCATGCCTAACATTCCTTTGGAAACTTCCTATTTTTTTACTATCATCCTTAATGAGAGAAGGTAAAAGCCGCATGGTTTAAGAATAAAAAATAAAAAACAAAGCTCTATAACTTTTCTAAGTAGGCACTAACTACTTAGCGAAGTATGTATAAATAAAAAACAAAAAATTATGTCAACACGTACACAAAAAGAAAAACTAATTTTGTTAACAACACTATGCCTATTATCAGCAAAATCCTGTAATGGTAGTAAATTAGGGAGAAGCGAACATGAAAGATACCTCCCAACGCCCAATCCAAATCAAGCGACCGCTATAAGTGCAAAGGGAGAAGAAAAAACGCCAGAAGCTACTCCAGCACAAAAAGATAACAAGCTGCCCAATGCTACCGCTATAAGCACAAGCATAAATGATACAACAGAAGCAGAAGCAGAAGCTACTTCAGCGGAAAAAGATAATCCAAAGACAGGATCCGATCCTACAAAAAGAGGGGGTATTTTATCTCGTTTACCCTTTATGAATAAAAAAGCTAATAAATAGTAGTATTTCACCCCAGCGGATAGGTAAAACCCATGCGCTGGGGCCCTTTACAAATTGAACCTAGGAATCAATGCTTCGGCAGTTGTAATCCATATTGTTCCCCAATCATCAACATATAACGAAAGGCTTCCTCATAGCTGTTCTTAATCTTACCCTCTAGTATAGCTTCCTTAACGGCCTCCTTAATAAAACCTACTTGTGGAGAGGGTCTTAGCCCAAAGGCCTGCATAATTACTTCACCCGTAATAATTGGCTGGAAGTTTCTCATTTGATCCCGTTGCTCCACTTCTGCTACCCTTGCTTCTACTCTATCGAAATTCGCTAAATATTGCTGTACCTTTGATTTATTCTTGGAAGTAATATCAGCCCTACATAACAAAAATAAGTCCGCTAAATCTTCGCCTACTTCATATAAAAGCCGCCTTATAGCTGTATCCGTTACCTCTTGGGCTAAAGCTATTGGACGTAAATGCAACCGAACCAATTTTTGTACATAACCGAGTATTTCTTTATTAGTAGGAAAACGCATCCTTCTAAATAGATAAGGTAACATTTTAGCACCTAAATTTTCATGACCATGAAACGAAAAACCTGTTATAGGATCAAATTTTTTGGTTAAAGGCTTGGCAATATCATGAAACAGAGCTGCCCAACGAAGCCATAACTTAGAGGAATGATGGGCTACATTATCTAACACTTCTAACGTATGGATAAAATTATCTTTATGAGAATACCCTTCTATTTCTTCTTTATCTGATAACTTTTCTAACTCTGGTAGTATCCTAGACAATACTTTTGCTTCAAATAATAATTTGAAACCATAAGAAGGTTTATGCGCAGCTACAATTTTATGCAACTCTTCCGCAATACGTTCTTGAGCAACAATAGCCAATCGATTGCGCGCAGAAACCAGTGCATTCCATGTCTCTTCCCCTATCCTAAAATTAAGCTGCGTAGCAAATCGGATCGCACGTATAATACGTAAGGGATCATCCGAAAAGGTAATATATGGATCACACGGTGTTCGAATCAACCCATCTACTAAATCCTGATAACCCTGAAAAGGATCTAACAATAACCCATAACGCGCCTGATTTAAACAGACCGCCATAGTGTTAATAGTAAAATCCCGACGTGTTTGATCTTCTAAGAGCGTGCCTGCTGCTACGGCTGGATTACGGGAATCAGCTGTATAGGATTCCTTCCTTGCCCCTACAAACTCAATAGATAAACCCTGCCACGTTAACATAGCTGTACCAAAACGCTTGAATAGGGTAACAGGTACATTGTCTAAATGTTGCGCTACTGCTTGCGCCAATAGCATACCATCCCCAACGCAAACGATATCAATATCCTGCCCAGTACGCTGTAAGAATACATCACGAACAAACCCGCCTACTACATAGGCTTCTAACTGAATGCTGTCCGCTATTTCGCCTATTCTACGCAAAATAGATAGATGGTCTAACGCATCTAACTGTCCCAATAGGTCATTAGTTTGTATAGGTATCAAGATGATTTCTCTAAAAAGCGCTCAATCTATATTTCTATGCTTAACGCTACACCTACACCACCACCCCAAATGCCTATCTTCCTGTACAGGTAGCGTTTAACGCATTTTGCTCATGGTAAAAGGTCTTTGTGATGGTATCTACTACAGCTTGTATCACTTGCGCATTGCTGAGCTCAGAAACTCCTTTCTTTACAGGTATCCCTACCTTATTGCCATGACAGGTTCCATATATTTTAAGACATTCAAAGTCTTTTTTTTTCAATCCTTCTGCATGTTGGGTACTAACAGGTAACAACATATCGTGTTCACAATGCATATCCCCTCCAATTATTTTGGCATAAACCTGATCAAGTTCCTTCCACCTAGCCGCATTAGTAGACGATAAGAGGAAAACTTCATCAAACCCCCTTGCAACACCTGCAATAGCAGTAACAGGAACCACTATATCCTTAAGAGCTGAAGCCACACCATTAATAAAACTACTTCCTGGCCTTAGATCTGCAGCCCCCCCTACCCCTAATGCTTTAATGGGCCATTCATCACCCTCCGCAATATCGCTAAATTTTCTAAATAAATAGGCTATAGCACAGCTAGGAATTTTATAACAGAAAATATCTTTTTTAAAAATATGTCTAAGCAACTTCCCACTATAACTTGGTTCTATCTGCTCCAAATCATCTTTAAACCGCTTTAATAGCGCTGTGACCTTATCTGGGTCCTTAAGATGATCAGCTACAGGTGCTCCCTTCCATGGGGTTCCTATGGTTATGAGGCGCTCTATGGTTATAGCTGTCTCCTTGCTTAACCGCTCCCCAAATGCCCTAATAAGGGCAAAGGCACGCAACCCACCTTGGCTGTGTCCTACCAATACAAGGCGCTTAGGAATAGTAGAAAAATCTTTTCCCCTACTTTTAAAATCAGATTTAATTTCTTCATAAGCTAACTCAGCTTGCTCCACTATCGGCAGTTTTGTAGTAGGAGACTTCCCTTTAGCAGGTGTATACTTATTCACACTTGTCAAGGCCAATATAACTGCATGGGGAAAGTTTTGCTGTAAAACTGCCTTCATAACATTAAAATCAAACGAATTTCTATCTAGTCCATGCAACAGTACAATAACTTGTACCGCTTTATCTTGCTCATGGGAACACTGCGACACACCTGCTGCAAAACCTTCCTTCCTCTTTACTGAAGAGGGATGAACCTTTCTTATATCCTTTTTATTAGAATTGGGATTGCAATGACTCGTACCTAAGGTAAAATAACAAATTAAACTAAATTTATAGGATAATATACGGGCTAATAGGTTATTACGCTGCATATAGGTATGTATTCATTTTATTGTATTACTGCAATTTTTTAGCAGATGTGCAGAAAATAGATAGTAAAAAACTTTTAAACCAAACTTCATTGTATCCTAAGGTAGGTAAGGTGTCGCTCTATCAGTTAGTTAGTAGTGAGCGCACCCTGTTCAACTCGAAAATATTTACTTACACTTCTCCATACCAGTACAATGGCATGGGGAAAAGTTTTATCGTAACATTGTATTAATGATAAGATAATCAATAAAATTTCTACTTAACCCATGCAGCAGCTTAACAGCTTGTATGGCTTTATCCTTTTCATAGGAACGTTACGGATTCCCTACCACAAGACCTTTCTTCTAATTAAATAAAAAATTAAAGCTATATTTATAAAATAAATATAAGACTATTAATGATATAACAAGACCTAACTGTATAGAAAGTAATATAGGTTATACTATATTACTGTAGTTTTTGAGTAGACGCACAGCAATAAAATAGGAAAGACCTTGATTCCTTCTTACAACGTACGCCATTCCTTTATTGTATATTTTTTACCTATATTCAAAGCAAGGGGAGCATAATAAAGTCACACCATGGGAAGAGGGATAAAGAGGTTACAACCATGGGAAGAGGGATAAAAAGGTTACAACCATGGGAAGAGGGGTAAGAAACTACAACCATGGGAAGAGGGGTAAGAAACTACAACCATGGGAAGAGGGGTAAAGAGGTTACAACCATGGGAAGAGGGGTAAGAAACTACAACCATGGGAAGAGGGGTAAGAAACTACAACCATGGGAAGAGGGGTAAAGAGGTTACAACCATGGGAAGAGGGGTAAGAAACTACAACCATGGGAAGAGGGGTAAGAAACTACAACCATGGGAAGAGGGGTAAGAAACTACAACCATGGGAAGAGGGGTAAGAAGCTACAACCATGGGAAAGGAGTGAGAAACTACAACCATGGGAAGAGGGGTAAGAAGCTACAACCATGGGAAGAGGGGTAAGAGATTACAACCATGGGAAGAGGGATAAGAGGTTACAACCATGGGAAGAGGGGTAAGAAGCTACAACCGTGGGAAGGGAAGAGGGGTAAGAAGCTACAACCGTGGGAAGGGAAGAGGAGTAAGAAGCTACAACCCCATGGGAAGGGATGAGAAGCTACAACCATGGGAAGAGGGTCAGAAAGCTCTACCATATAACAAGGCTATTACAAAGTAAAATTTAATTAAGGGCATTTCTTTTTTTGTCTAAACATAGTTGTCCATGTTAATTTGCGTATTTCCCTCCCACCTATTCCTTTCTAGGAAGAAGTACAACTTACTATATCAGGCTTATGCTATGCAATGGTCTCTGATAGATGCCAGCTATAAATCTTGATGGCTTACTTTTAGTGCACTTAATAAAAGAATATATTAATGGCTAACCTAATAGAGCAGACAGCTGCTATAGATACCAGTTATCTTAATGAGCTCAATGAACAGCAAAGAGCTGCGGTAATACATACCGAAGGGCCTTCCCTAGTTGTAGCCGGAGCTGGTTCTGGCAAGACCAAAGTACTAACCACTAAGATAGCCTATCTCTTAAAAGAAAAAAGAGCAACTGCAAGCCAAATTCTTGCGTTAACCTTTACCAACAAAGCAGCAGCTGAAATGCGTCATCGGATAGAACGTATGATAGGTAAAAATGTTCAAGCAGTATGGCTGGGCACCTTTCATAGTATCTTTATACGGTTATTACGTCTAGAAGCTAATAGTTTAGGCTATCCTACCTATTTTAGCGTATATGATGCTGATGACAGTAAATCTCTGCTTAAACAAATTATAAAAGAACTTGATTTATCAGATCAAATATATAAACCTACTCTCCTATTAAGCCGTATTTCTCACGCTAAAAATCGACTGGTTACAGCAGCTATATACAACGATAATCCCCATTATAGGGAAGAAGATGCCCGTATGCAGCTGCCTAGATTTGGTGAAATCTTTGCAAGATACACGCATTATTGCCAGCGAGCTGGCGCTATGGACTTTGATGATTTACTTACACAAACCCATACCATGCTTTATACGAATCCTACTGTATGCGCAAAATACCAACAGCAATTTCGCTATTTACTTATTGATGAATTTCAGGATACCAACTTGATTCAATACCAAATTATCCAAAAATTAGCCGCACAACACCATAATATTTGTGTAGTAGGGGATGATGCACAAAGTATTTATGCTTTTAGAGGTGCCGATATCCAAAATATTTTAAACTTCACACGTGATTACCCTCACCACCATATAACCAAACTAGAGCAAAACTATCGCTCTACCCAACATATTGTAACAGCAGCGAATCATATTATTAGCCACAATACAACGCAACTAAAGAAAAAAGTCTGGACAACAAATAAGCTGGGTGAACCTATCAAGATAATAAAAACAAGATCTGATCTAGAAGAAAGTCAATGGATCGTACAGGCAATACTCGAAACAAAACTCCATAACCTAGCACTTTATCAGGACTTTGCTATCTTATACCGTACCAACAGTCAATCCAGAAATTTTGAGGAAGCATTGCGTAAAAAAAATATCCCCTATCGGATGGTAGGCGGGTTTTCTTTCTTTCAAAGAAAGGAAATAAAGGAATTATTAGCTTATTTGCGCTTTGTGGTAAACCATAATGATACAGAAGCCTTTAAAAAAATCATCAACCTACCTAAAAGAGGCATCGGACTGAGTACACTCGAGAAGATAGGCACACTTACCAACGAAAAAAAATTACCCCTATGGGAATTATTGGGTAAGGCAGAAGATTTTTTTCGTGCGCCTACGGCAGAAGCTATCTTGCGTTTTGTAGCCTTCATAAAGACAGCTTCCCTAAAGTTAACTACAGCAGAGGAAAATGCCTACACAATAGCCAACTATATAGCCAAAGAATCTGGTCTGCTAAAGCAATTGTATGAAGATCAAACAGTAGAGGGATTAGCACGTTATGAACACATCCAAGAATTATTAAGCAGCCTTAAACAATTTGTAGATGATCCTAATAATGAGGATAATAGCTTGGCTTCTTTCTTACAAACCGTTGCTTTAATGACCCAAGAATACGAAGATGACACGTCTAAAGATAAAGTTACACTTATGACCATTCATGCTGCTAAAGGATTGGAATTTAAATATATATATATGGTAGGGATGGAGGAAGGCCTCTTCCCTTCTGCTAGGATGCTAGGGAATCAAGAAGAATTGGAGGAGGAAAGACGCCTTTTCTATGTGGCAGTAACGCGTGCACAACTACAATTAACTTTATCTTATGCCTTAAGTAGATATCGATTTGGAAAACTTATGGCAATGCGACCCAGCCGATTTCTAAAAGAAATAAGCTTAGAAGAATCTACCGCTAGTTCTAACAAAATAGCTACAGCGGCCACACAGCGTACTGCAGCAGCCACCCAGTTTATGCCTTGCAATAATGTAACTACCTTACGCGTAGGCCATATGGTGCGTCATACGCATTTCGGAAAAGGCCTTATTATACAATTGCTAGCAACAGAAGGTAAACGAAAAGCAGTAATCCGTTTTTCTAATAATGTCGGTGAAAAAACACTCCTGCTTAACTATGCGAAATTGGAATTACTCATCTGACCAATCTTTATAAAAATCAAATTCTCAATTATCTCTTATCGTAATTTAAGCGCATATGTACAACTATAATACAACTCGACCACCCTTATTACTGCAAGAATACGGCAGGCATATACAACAATTAATAGATGATATTAAGAAAATTGATAATAAGAACCTACGTACGCAAAAGGTAAATATCCTTATAAAACTAATGGGAAATATCAACCCAAATAATGGTTCTACGCAAAAATATTGGGATGATATTTTTAAATTATCAGATTACCAATTAGATATTGACGGATTCTCCCCTAAGCTAATTCAACCCATTAAGCGTTCTGTCATGGCCGTGTATGCTGCTACAGAACCGATTAAATACAAGCACTATGGACGTTATCTAACGATGCTCTTAAAAAAAATAGTTACCCTCCCATCGCCTAAAGCACAAGTAGAAATGCTGCTGATCATTGGGAAACTCATGCGCCGCTTTAGCAGCATATGGAATAATGAATTCATTAGCAATGAAACAATTATAGAGGACATGCAACGTATGCTGTCTATGCATACCGCACATGAGCTTGATTTAGCTGTAATACGGACATTGCCAGATGATGGTATCAATAGTAAAAAATACAAAGCCAACTATCCTACGAAAACTATTGCTCATACAAACAAGCATAAAGCTAAATAAAACCAACATTTTGAATGGATAAGTTTATTATACGAGGGGGATGTTCCTTAGCTGGCACCATCAAACCACAAGGTTCTAAAAACGAAGCGCTACCAGTAATGTGCGCAACATTACTAACCGATAAACCCATACATCTACACAATGTACCAGCTATTGCAGATGTGCAGAGCGTTATGCATTTATTACGGATTTTAGGTGTACAGATTACGCCTTTAGGTGAAGGGCATTATCAGTTCTGTTCGGCAGATCTTAAGAAGGAGGCATTGTATACAGAATCATTTCGAAAAGAATATATTAAAGTCAGAGGGTCTCTTCTATTGCTGGGGGCACTCTTAACACGTTTTAAAAAGTTTAGCTTACCCAAACCTGGGGGAGACCGGATTGGCCGGAGGGGTTTGCACGCTCATCTAGAAGGATTGCAGCAACTAGGAGTGTCTTTTACGTACCATGCTGCTGAAGAAAGATGGCTGGCTCAATATACTTCCTTACGGGGTAGCTATATATGGATGCCAGAATCTTCTGTAACGGGTACAGCTAATGTTCTTATAGCCGCTAGCAGGGCTAAGGGAAAAACTATTATTTATCCTGCTGCTTGTGAGCCACATATTCAACAGCTTTGCCATATGTTGGTAGCAATGGGGGTAGAGATTACAGGTATTGGTTCTAACCTATTAACCATAGAGGGTACTACCCAGCTACAGGGCACTAGCCATACGATCATGTCAGATATGCTAGAAATAGGCAGCTTTATTGGCTTAGCTGCTGCTACTAAATCTGCCTTAACGGTTACAGAAGTACCTACTGAATGCTTTACACCTGTTTGGCGGTCCTTCCAGAAGCTAGGTATTAAACTGGAAACAACCGATAATACATTGCATATTCCTGCTCAAGAAGCTTACTACATACAACAAGAAATGGATGGCAACCTAACTACCTTATCGGATGCAATCTGGCCAGGAATGCCTACTGATTTAATTAGCATTGCCATTATTATTGCTGTGCATGCCCACGGCCATCTGCTTATCCATCAGCATATGTTTGAAAGTAGACTTTTCTTTGTAGATTACTTAATTGAAATGGGTGCACGTCTGGTATTATGTGATCCCCATAGGGTACATATTGTAGGGTTAGGGAATCAGTATAAACTGCGTAGCATACATATGAGCTCAAGCGATATCAGGGCAGGGATTACGCTGTTAATTGCAGCCTTAGCAGCAGAGGGAACTAGTGTTATTGGAAATATCGGTCAGATTGACAGAGGCTATGAACGCATCGAACAACGCCTCAATGCCTTAGGGGCATCCATCGAAAGAGTAAGCTAATGTAGCCTGTAAATGGATCATCCGTGAACAAAGCAAAGCAAGGCAAAAAGTCTTATAATTTATACTATAAATGTAGCCGACTTCGTAAGGACGATATCCAAGTAAACGACCAATAGCAAATAGTCTGACGATTCCGTTGATCCTGGCGATCTGTAGGTTCGTACAAAGAAAAAAATATTATCAAGAACCCCAAGTTATGGAGAAAAAGCTTCGCTCCCATTGGGCCACTTGGGTCAGCTAAAGCAAATTATAGCCTACCTTTAACGCAAATTGCTTAGGTCTATAAGATGCCTTCCCATCTATTAAACCGCTGCCTATCTTTTCTTTAGCTATAGAGGAAAACAATACCTCAAAATCAAAATCCAGAAGCCATTTTCCACATTCTATACCGACACCGAAAAAGCAACTGTTAATCTTTTCTTTGTATTTTTTTATAAGACTTTCGTTTGGATCATTCGTAGAATCGGATAAAGGCAAACAGAAAATAAGACCAACATGGGGACGCAAGAAGTTGAATAAAGGAATACCCACCGCAACAGGAAACGTAATACGATTCAATTGACTTGCCCTTTGGGAAATAGTATGCCAATCAAAAACAAATAAGGGAATAACCTTTGCATACAAGAGTCCAAGATTTAATTGCGCAAACCACCCTAGTTGTAACGCATGATTCTTCACAAGAATGGATTTTGCATTGGCAGCATCAAAAGTAGCATAGTAACCCGCTAATCCTAGTGTAGGCCCCGTAGCAATCCCTATCGCGCTTAATGGCTGCACCCCCAAACAATAAGCCAAAAGAAAATGCAATACCACTCGTTTATTAAAATATTTTATATTCATCTGCAATTAAAAAATTATTTATAACAACAAGTGATCTTTATCGCAAAGGAAATAGCTTAATTGCTTCACTGATTTTCTGACTCAGCTTCTTTAGGCTTAGTAGTATCCGTATTATTTCGCTCCGGTTCTATTGCTTTTTTTCTGGTTATGTTAAGAGGCAACCTAACTTTTGTAGCATATTTAAGCGATATAGCAGACAAAAGTGTTAACCCAAGTAGTAAACTTGTTAATACCCAGGTAGTCTTTTCTAAAAAATTAGCTTTTTGATTAAGCCCTACCCGATGCAGCTCCGTACCAGCAGCTGGTGACATAATACGGTCTTTAGGCTCCTGGATCAATATAACAGCAATTAATAAAATGGCTACCATAATAATGCATACAGCAAGTATTTTAAATACGAACATAATTATTGTAAATGATGATTTAGTTTAGCAATCAAATTATTAAGATACGTTTTTCTCAGGATTTCTCACTATTAAAGTTCAATAAACAACCTTTAGCTTTCTAAAACAAGCCAAACAAATTACTACCACAATAAGGCATACCCAAGCACGTTAAACAAATACGCACCTATTGCAAATGATGACTTAATTCATCGATCACACTACTAAGGTAGGCTTTTTTTTCAGGATTTTTTATTATCAAACATCTATAAATTTCAATAGCACGCTTAAATTTTTTCTGTTGAACCATGATATGAGCCAATGTTTCAGTTGCAAAGCGATCATCTACCAGCGTACATTGTTCTGAGAGGTCTTTATTTTTTAATGCATCAGGCACCTCATATGATTCTATAGTTCCCCATTGTAAATTGGGCTTATTTAAAATATGTTCAATAACCCTAAATTGCTGCCTACTTATTGCATTGGTTCCTTTTTTAATAGTTTGTTTCGCAATATCTTCCAAATGATTAGTATTATTGATAGCAGCAGATTGCTCCGGCATACCCTTGCTACCAACAGCGGATATGACCCCTGACCAGACTAGCTTATTCTCTAACCACATCCGCAAATGCGTCCGATCGATAGCATACGTTGCCGCCCGCTGTACGGCATGCTTCTCTACATCACGCTCTTGCGTGTAAACTACCTTAGCTAACAGGGCATGCGCTAAATAAAAGTAGGGATAATTCTTTATAAGAGATTCTAAATCAGGTATATCACTTGAAGATAACGTATTAGGTTGTGTCAATAATTTCAATAGCTTCTGAACTTTCATAGCACAACGGGTGCATTACTCCCAGTAATTTATAGATCTTTCACAAATGTCAGCAGCCAATTCTTGAATTATCTCATTGGCCAGCTCATTTTCTTTTGCACTTGAGCTATCGCTTATTTTTGATTTTGAGAAAATTTTATTGGTAAATGTATGCGCCACCTCCTCTACAGAACTTTCATAGGAAACCTGTACAGCAATGGTTAATTCTTCTATTTCTTTACCATCAATAGACGCCTTGTCTCGACTAAAAACGGTACGCCATGAAAAATTCTTAATAACACAGCTATAGTGGATGTCCCCCTCTCGTTCCACCTTAGTCAAATAAGGTGCGAAACGTATTACATTTCCCTCAAGTGCATCCATCATATTTTGCGCCATATCTGACGGACCATCTGAAATCTCCGAATAAACTTGAATAGAAAATGTCTGCACAGCCTCTGGAAGTTGCGCATCTGAAAAAAAAACAAAACCACAGCTATATAGTAACGATAGCATGCAAAAAAAATACCACCTATTTCTTAAGTTTATAGCTGTATGCTTCAATCTCATATTGTTTAATTTTTCTATAAAGTGTTCGTTCAGAAATACCTAAATCATCGGCTGCATGCTTACGGTTGCCATGGTTTTTTTGTAAAGATTTTCGAATCAATACTTGCTCCTGTGCTTCAATGGAAAGTTTCTTTATGGGTTCTTGGGCAGTAGCAGGGGGCTGCTTATCCTCTACTGTTTTTAGGGAATACTCCCTATCTAAAAGTGGAACATCCAAATTTTCTTGTTTATATTCAGCAGGAAAATGCTCAACATGGGGCATGTATCCCTGCTGCTTAACAGGGGAAACAGAGGGATCTAATATGAGCTCCTTAAGCTCAGCCACTTCTCTTTTTAAATCCAACAGCATCCCATATATAAATGCTTTTTCCGTTGATCCATTATGCATCCACTTTTTATACAGCACCGGCAATGCATACTTTGCTTCGCTGGGTAGATATTTTTCTAACACTTCTGGTGTTATGACTATCTCTTTTTCCAATAAAGCCATCTGCTCTACAATATTCTTCAGCTGCCGAATATTACCTGGGAATGCATAGGTCAGGAATAACTCTTTGGCCGCTGGCGTTAATGCCAAAGGCTTCATACGGTATTTAGCTGCAAAATCACTAGCAAATTTATGAAACAACAAAATAACATCTGCCCCTCTTTCCCTTAAGGGAGGTATGGTAATGGGTACTGTATTTAAACGGTAATACAAATCCTCCCGAAAGGTTCCCTCTTTAATGGCATACAACAAGTTTACATGGGTAGCTGTTACCACACGTACTTTTGTTTTTTCTACTCTGGAAGAACCAACTTTTACATATTCCCCATATTCCAATACCCGCAAAAGTTTTGTTTGCGTAGCTAAAGGCATTTCACCTATTTCATCCAAAAAAATAGTACCCTCATTGGTTTCCTCAAAATAGCCTTTTCGACTTTCCAAAGCACCGGTAAAGGATCCTTTTTCATGACCAAATAACTCAGAATCTATGGTCCCCTCTGGAATAGCACCACAATTAATGGCTATAAAATTACCACGCCGATAAGGACTTAAAGCATGTATAATCTTTGAAAAGGATTCTTTACCTGTACCACTCTCTCCTGTAATCAAAACAGATAGATCCGTAGAGGCTACCTGCATAGCTACTTCAATGGCTCTATTTAAAAGAGAAGCATTGCCTATAATATGAAAGCGTTGCTTAATTACTTCTATACTTTCTTTCATAGTATATCTACACAGAGGGTAATGTTTAACAAAGTGTACCAAAAAGAGTAGCCGCATTGCAGTCTTTAATACGGACATATACATAATCCCCTACCTGCTGTTTCCCTTTAGGGAAAACCACTATTTTGTTCTGACTATTTCTGCCTTGAAAAAAGTCTGCTGATTTCTTAGATTGCTTTTCAATTAATACTTGATATACTTGCCCGATATTTTTTTGATGATGCCGTAAGGAATGTATCCGTTGTTTTGCTATGATTTCACTTAACCTACGTTTTTTAACTTCTACAGCGACATCATCGCAGTATTTTCTAGCGGCTAACGTACCTGGCCGCTCAGAATAATAAAACATAAAAGCAAAATCATATTGAATCTCCTCCATAAGGGAAAGGGTATCAGCATGATCACCTTCTGTTTCAGAACAAAAACCTGCAATCATATCAGAGGAAATAGCGCAGGAATCCCCTAAAATGGCCTTAATGGCTTGGATTCTTTCCTTATACCATTCCCTATCATAGGAACGGTTCATCAGTTTTAACATGCGATTACTACCGCTCTGAACGGGCAGATGTACCTGTTTGCAAATATTATCATAGGCACGCATCGTATACAGGACATCATCTGTCATATCCTTGGGGTGGGAAGTGGAAAAACGAACCCTTAAATTTGGATCAATGGATGCTACCATGGCTAACAATTGTGCAAAGTTCACCACTGTATTTTTCTGTACAATGCTTCCCTCTACTGCGGCTGCAGCGGAAACCCATCTATAAGAGTCTACATTTTGCCCCAATAGCGTAACTTCCTTATAACCTTTGCTGAAGAGATGCTTTGCCTCTGCTACAATGGAGGAAGGATCTCTGCTTCGCTCCCGACCACGTGTAAAGGGAACAATACAAAAAGTACACATGTTGTTACAACCCCGCATAATAGAAATAAAAGCAGTAACCCCATTGGTATGCAATCGAACAGGCTCAATATCAGCATAAGTCTCTTCTCTAGATAGGAATGTATTGACTGCTCTATGCCCTTGATCTACTTGGCTGACTAGCTTAGGCAAATCTCTATATGCGTCTGGTCCTGCAACAATATCCACTACTTTTTCCTCTTCTAATAATTGGGTTTTCAATCGTTCTGCCATACATCCTAAAACGCCTACAATAAGTGCTGGATTGTATAGCTTTTGCTGATTAAATAGCAATAACCTATTACGAATGGTTTGTTCTGCTTTATCGCGAATCGCACAGGTATTGATAAAAATCAGATCTGCTTCCTGGTATTGTGTGGTTAATAGGAAACCTTGCTGCTGCATAATGGCAGCAACAATTTCACTATCAGAAAAATTCATCTGACAACCATAGCTTTCCATATATACCTTCCTAAAAGAGGGAGAAAGCTTGGATGTAATCGTATGGGTTTGCTTAATGTCTGCTGCAGCAGCGTCAGCTATTTTCTGTTGCATAACTAAACGAATATAATCAGAATGGGAAAAGGGAACATACTTTTCTAATAGGGCATAACAGCCCTTCTTTACAAAGATATAAAATAGATTGGGTCATGTAGCACAATCGCAGCTTCCAACCTATCTAACCCATACGTTGCCTACTCCTTTCTATTCCTCGAACAGGTATTGCGCGCTACCCTCCTTAACTAGCTGGGTAGGTTAGCTTCCGAACAGACCTGCGTTATAAAATCATCCCACAGCATAGAAATTTGTTTATTTTGTTTACGAACGGAAACATATCCTGTTTCTACTTCTTTTTCTCCCACCACAAGTATATAAGGGATTTTTTGTAAAGCTGCTTCACGTATTTTTTTACCTATTGTTTCATTCCGTAGATCTAGGACACTCCGTATTTCCCTTTCCAGCAGCAGACGATACAGGGTAGTGGCATAGGTAGCATAGGTATCAGAAAGAGGCAGGAGCGCCACCTGCTCTGGTGCCAACCAGAAGGGGAAGTTACCAGCTGTATGTTCTATAAGAATGGCAATCAGCCGTTCAAGCGAGCCAAACGGTGCACGATGGATCATAACAGGGCGGTATTTTTGGCCATCTGTCCCTATATAGGTAAGATCAAAGCGAATAGGCAATTGGTAATCCAACTGCACCGTACCCAATTGCCAATTGCGTCCTAACGCATCTTTTACCATAAAATCTACTTTAGGACCATAAAAAGCTGCTTCTCCTAGCACCGTAGTAGCCTGCAATCCCTTTGCTGTCACCACTTCCTGAATGGCTTGTTCTGCTAAGGACCAATCTGCCAAGCTTCCTATATATTTATCTTGCTTAGGATCCCTAAAAGAAAGTTGCGCCTTATAATCAGTAAAATGTAATATATTAAAAACATGCAATACGAGATCAATTACAGCTGAGAATTCATCTTTTACTTGATCTAAGCGGCAAAAAATATGGGCATCATCCTGGGTAAAACAACGGGTACGGGTCAACCCATGCAAGGCTCCATGGCGCTCATAGCGATAGACCGTACCAAACTCTGCCAAACGCAATGGTAATTCTTTGTAAGAGCGAGCGGCACTACTGTAAATTTCACAATGATGCGGACAATTCATAGGCTTCAGTAGGTATGTTTCTTCTACTTCAGCTGTATGAATAGGCTGGAAACAATCTTCTTGGTATTTTTCGTAATGACCAGAAGTAAGGTAGAGTGCTTTATGGCCAATATGCGGCGTACAAACCGGCTGATAGCCTCGTTTGATCTGTTCTTTTTTAAGAAATTGAACCAATATATCATATAGCAAAGCGCCCTTAGGCAACCAAAGGGGAAGTCCTAAGCCTACTTTTTCTGAAAAAGTAAATAACTTAAGCTCTTTTCCTATTTTTTGGTGGCTACGCCTGGCAGCTTCCGCTCGCAAAGCGAGGAAGGCGGCAAGTGCTTTTTGCTCTGGAAAAGCAATTCCATAAATACGCGTCAATTGTTTATTATGGATATTGCCCCTCCAGTAAGCGCCTGCAATGGTTAAGATTTTAACTGCCTTAATCCAACCGCTATGGGGCAGATGAGGCCCTTTGCATAAATCTATAAAGTCCCCCAATTGATAAAAAGTAATCCGTCCCTCTTCTAACCCTTCTATCAATTCCAGCTTATACCCATTGCCTTTTTCCTTAAAAAAAGCAATGGCTTCCTGCTTGGAAACAGCACGACGGATAAAAGCATCGCCTCGTTGTGCCAACGCCAACATCTTCTCCTCTATAAGCGTTGTATCCAACGTAGTTGCCGTATCATTGCCTAAATCTACGTCATAATAAAAACCTTGCTCAATAGGAGGCCCCATACCCAATTGCACAGTGGGATAAAGACTTTCTAAGGCAGCAGCCAAAAGATGGGCAGCAGAATGCCAGAAGAGTTGCTTGCCTAGGGCATCCTCCCACGTTAGAAAACGAATCGTAGCATCTTCCTCAATAGAACGGGTTATATCATAAACCACGTCATTTACCGTTAACCCCAGCATGTCAGGAAGGAGACCAATCCGTCGGGCAATCTGTAATCCTGTACTACCCTTCGGAAAAGATAACTGTTCACCATTAACATCAATTAGAATAGTAACCATTATATTTATTTAGCCCTAGTAGACTATACTCCTTGATCTGTAGTAAAAAAAAATTAGATAAATATAAAACTTAAAAATCAATATGCTTTCTGTTGTTTTTTTCCCGTAGCTTCTCTAAACGTATTGTTTAATTTTAAATTTTATATGTGACGTATTAGTATCTGTTCAACGCTGTAGCAAGCGTTTGCTTTTCAGCATACTTTTAGGTTAATTTTTAGCGTAAAAATGCAAGTTTTGTAATAAATTTACTTAAAAACCAGACACAAACGCGTTTTCTGCCACAGTACTGAAGAAACATAGTATACTATACTATAAATGTATTACGCTATGTTTCTTACTTGGCCAAGAGTTAGCCAGGTACTCTTATTGCTGAATCGGATAATAATAATAAAAAAAATTAATTATTGCTTTCTTCACAGAAAAGTTTGCTAAAATCATAACCCAATGTAAGGCCAAACCACTTAGTTCCTACTATTAAACCAGACTTATTTCTAAATTCAAATCCAAAATCCCAATGCCACTTGGCTAGTTTTGATAATTGCAATTGGTCTTTCTTATCATTTTGCATAAAAATAGCTTCCTTTAAACTCGGAACACCTTTCTGAAGTATATGGTTTCTCATCTTCTTGGAATTAAGGTATAAATAAGGGACATCTTTAGCAAAGAAATCCTTTTCACCGAATAATGCAATTCTGTAGTCACCTCCAACGTATAATGCGAATTGACGCTTTTTACCTAGATATACTCGTAGAAAAATGGGAATATGCACTGCATGGAAAGAGCCACCACCTAAACGCATAGCCATGCTATCGTCACTATCATCTGTCCAATCCATATCGCTAATACTTTTAAAGCCATTTTTAATAAAATCCAAAAACCCTTTTTTTGCTAAGCTTTCTCCACATTTGTCAATACGTATGCCTGGGGAAAGGTTATAGCTATACCATAAACCAGTTTGCACACCTATCCCATTTAAAGGGTGCCATTCTACCATAGGCCCAATGGCTGCTTTCCCATTCCCAGCCCAATAATCACCAATAGTATCAAACCCCACGCTTAACGAAGTTTTTATGTCAAAATGGAAAGGAAACTTTTTATTTTTAGCAAAAAAATCACTCGCTTCTGTTGTCTCTGTAGTAGCTTCTTGCATAGCAAAAATATCCCCGCAGTTTACAAACGATGCCAATGCCATGCCTAAAATCCTTATTTTTTTTCTCATATTCATATAATATTACGCTTAAAAATTATGATTCATTAAATTAAACCAGGTTACACGCTAATCTATATAAAAAACGTCTTATTTCAAAAATACTTTTTAACTCCTTTTCAAGGAATTGCTTAAAATCAAAATCCGCTTCAAAAAATGGTTGGTTAGCTTCCTCTTCTTCCTCTTCTTCTGCGCTTATTTCATCCAATTGTTGTTTTAAATCCTTTATTTTAGAAATATTGCTAAACTTATCTTGTAAGAATTCCTCGAGTTTAGGTACTTCCTTACAAAGTGGATGGTATATTTTCCCTTCTACTTTTTTTATTTTAAATAACTGTTTTGTATCACAGAAAAGGTATAAAGCGCATCGCAATAGTGGTATATCCTCTTCTGAAGGAGAACAACCCATGAACATTTTATAAACCTTCTCTATTTTTGGATCCGCCTCTATTTTATCAATAAGTTGCTTGGGTGTTTTCCATAATAAACACACAACCAAAGCTTGCTTACTTTTTTTACATAGTTCCCGGGTATCTTCTTTCGTAAGTTCTTTAATTGCTCTGCTACCTTGTTCTTTTTGTCTTTGCAGATGCTGTATCCACAGTTTACACCCATTGCCACAAGCCTGTACGCCAATAACTATAAAAACAAATATATTCTTATACATATATTATACAATATAAACTAATTCAAAAGAACCCTATAGGGATCTTCTCTTTTGCGCTACAATCATCCACCCTCTGAAGGAATAACAAGTATACGAATATTTCCTCTAACGGAAATCCCCCACCCCCACTAAGATTTATAATTTATAATATAAACCATATAAGTAAATAATACCAACGGCCCCTTCCTTGAATTACCTAAAATAAATTTTCTATTTTTATTTAGAAACCAAATCTAATATTCCTGTTGTCCAATGGTTTATTTCTTAAGAAAGACAGCATAATTAACAAAAGTATCAAATAACCAATAAAAAATGAAAAAGAAATGTATTTCTGTAGTTTTAGTTTCTTCCTTACTGTTATCTAGCGATTGTAGCAATCAAGCAGATAAGGGCAACAAACCTATAGCCACTAAGCAAACTGTTTCTTCTAATGCTGGTAAAATAAAATATGAAGTATCAAATAATCATCCTAATAAAAAGCAACAACCACCTAGCAACAAAATATATCCCACTCTATATAATAATGGCCAATCAGGCAGCAGAGAAGCTGACGCCACAAAAGATCCTTTAGTGTACAAGCTACAAACAGAAAAAGAGAAGTTAGAAAAGGCCCTAACGGGTATAACAAGAGCTATTCCACTTCCATGGATTGTCAATAATACTACGCTTAATGAAGAAGAGCGCAAAGACAACGTAGATAAGCGCGTAGCCAAAGCAAAGGAAATAGAAGATACAATAAAGGCTATCGTCCAAACACTACAAAGTATAAGGTCCTTTACCAAAGAAAAGCGTATTATACTGTATATAGATATGGCAATAGAGGAACTAGAAGGAGCGTCTATAACAAACTTTAGCGCAAATTTAAAAGAAGAAGAGGAAGCAAAATTAGTAAGTACAGGTAGCAACACCCTACGTAGGAGTGCAATACAAGATACAAAAAATCATATAAATCAGGCAATTTCTCATATAAATTCATCTATAAAGGAAGTAGCAAATAAGATAATCAAGCCAAGAAAATAAGCAACCTAAGGCGCTATCTTCTATTTTGGGTAGCATTCATCTCCCTCTATTTGGCCATATCTACCCGTTACATGCAGTGTTCCAGTCTTTTTATGCACCAAATCATAGGTAGCATAAGCTGACAACACTGCCTTCCCGGAAAAAGCAATGCCAATCTCTACTACTTCCTGGACATGCGTATGTTGTAATAATTCGGTATGATAAGCGCGCCCTCGTATTTGATCTAGCGCAACTTTAGCTCCATTTTCCAGCTCTTCTTCCTTCCGTAGGTATTTGAATTCCAATAAAATTGCTTTGGAATCTTTTTTAGGGATGATCAACACATCATACCTTCCAAAACCACTTTCTCGATTGGAGCGTATAGAATAGCTATCACTGATGCTAGCCAGCATGGCTAAAACAAAACCATGGTAAAAACTTTCCCCTTGCTTACCAGAAGTAGTATCCATAAAACTGACACACTGTAAAAGATAAGTACTGAGATCTTGTGTAAATGCACGGACATTGCCCTCTAGTAGATGGCTTAAAAAGGTAGCATAGCTCCGTTGATTAGGAAATTTAGTAAGCAACCATTCTTCAAAAAAGCGGTTGTAGAGTCTGCGTACTTCATTATTAGGAATGCTAACTACACAATCATATAAATCACTACTTCTACTTAAACTGCTTTTTTCCCAAGTTAAATAGCCAGCAAATAAAAGTAAGCTCCATAAAGCCGTTTCACTTTTATCCAGCAGATCAAAAGCAAGATGCTTATCAATCGATACGGTTAAAGCCGCTCCTTGCATCAATTGCTCAAACTGACCTTTAATGCTATCGTTAGAAGAAAGAATCAGTTGTTTAATTAAATCATTATTTCCGGTATTAATCCAATACAAATCAAAATAACCCTCTTCGCTCAAACATGAAATAATAGACCATGGATTATACCTAATCAAGCTGCCTACTTTGTAACCATTGTACCAGCTTTTTACTTGATCTAGACAAGTAGAAAGATTTTTTCTGGTAAATAAATCTTGAACTTCTGCTTCACTCAAACCAAAATGGCTACTATAACCTTGATCTAAAAGAGTATAAGTCTTCAGGTTATTTAACCCAGAAAGCATACTATCTTTAGAAATACGTAATATACCCGTTAATACCCCTTTTTCTAGCGTAGCATTTCCTTTTAAAGCAGCACTAAATAGGTTACGCATAAATGCAACCATAGCTTTTACGTATGCCTCATTTCCATAAGCTTTATTAAGAGGCGTATCGTATTCATCTATAAGCATATAGACTTTTTGACCATGGTATTGGTAAAGGCATTGGCTAAGCAGTTCTAGGGCAGATTCTAATTGTTGTTGATTGGCCTGATTGTTGAGAAGAGTATGTAGCTTCTTCAGCTGTATTTCATTAATCTTATCACTATGCAACACATAAGTATAGGAACTATACACTTTTAAGATCAACTCATACACCGCATTGTAAGCCCCTTGAAAGCTATCTGCATTGATATCCTTAAAGCTTAGCATAATGACCGGATGTTTACCTTGATATTGTCCAAGGTATTTACCGCCATCTAGCTTACCGATTGCCAAATCATCAAATAAACCTGCTGTACTTACTCCATTCACTTCTGAAGCAAAAAAATGCTGCAGCATAGACATATTCAGTGTCTTCCCCCAACGACGCGGACGTGTAATTAAAGTAACTTTATCTCCTTTGCCTAATAATTCAGCAAGCATAGCCGTCTTATCACAAAAAAGATAATCCCCTTTTATTAACTCCTGAAAGTTGTCAACGCCAATCGGTAATTTGTACATGCTACTATAGGAACGTCTAAATAGATTATTAGGAACGTTTAAATAGATTAAAGGCAAAAAAAAACAGATAAAGCAGCTGAGGGAATATTAAATATGCCGTTCTGCACGGTAAGAAGAGCGGACCAGTGGACCAGATTCTACATAAGAGAAACCACGTTTCATTCCTTCCTCTTTAAAATGAGAGAATTTATCTGGATGCACAAAAGAAACCACGGCAAGGTGTTTTTTGGTGGGTTGTAAATACTGACCTAATGTTAACACATCTACGTCAACTGCTCGAAGATCATCCATAATTTGGTATACTTCTGCATCTGTTTCTCCTAGTCCCAGCATAATTCCTGACTTGGATCGTTTTCCATAGGCTTTAATACGTTTAAGCTGTTCCAAGCTTCGTGTATAGTTACCCTGTGGCCGAACTGGCCTATACAACCGCTCTACTGTTTCCATATTGTGTGAAACCACCTCTTGCCCTGCGCTAATCATCCGCTCCAATGCCCACCAACTACCCTTAACGTCTGGAATTAACGTTTCAATCGTTGTGGTTGGGGTCAAAGCTTTGGTTTCTACAACCGTTTGATACCATATTTCTGCCCCACGATCCTTTAATTCATCCCTGTTTACAGAGGTAATAACCGCATGCTTAACGCCCATCAACTGAATTGCTTTGGCTACTCTTTTGGGTTCCTCTTTATCATAAACCATAGGCCTTCCGGTAGCTACCGCACAAAAAGAACAGCTCCTCGTACAAACATTCCCCAAAATCATAAAAGTAGCAGTCCCCGCCCCCCAACATTCCCCCATATTGGGACAATTTCCGCTTGTACAAATCGTATGCAACCGATACTTATCTACCAGCGAACGTACCGCCGCATAACGCTTGCCTATGGGTAACTTCACCTTAAGCCAACTGGGACGCTGACTTCTCTCTATTGATTCAGTATTATCCATTTTGCCCCATTTTTCTACTCCCCATTTTTCTACTCCCCATTTTCTACCTCCTTCTTCTACCCTCCTTCTTCTACCCTCCTTCTTCTACCCTCCTTCTTCTACCCTCCTTCTTCTACCCTCCTTCTTCTATCCCTCCTTCTTCTACCCTCCTTCTTCTACCCTCTTTCTTCTACCCCTCTTCTTCGTATAAAGATACCAAAATTTATATTATGCTACTTGCTCAACTAAACCAGAGATCGTCCTGTTCCCAAACCTCCCTTTGCTCCTCCTTAAGCGCTATATTATGATATACTTGTTGTACATCCTCTTCTTCTTTTAAAGCCCTTACAAGCTTGTTTAATTTTACCAATGCTTCATTATTTACCTCTACAAAAGTATGGGGTATATATTGTAAACCACAATAAACAGGCGTAACAGCAGTTGCCTCTAACTGTTGTTGTACGCGACCAAAATGCGCTACCGAACAAGTAGTATACATAGTTTCCTCCCCTTTCTCTACTGTTTCTGCACCTGCATCTATTAAAGCCAATACAAAATCATCTTCCTGCTTGATAACCCCTAATGGAATGATAAAAACAGCTTTGTGATCAAACAAAAATGAAATTGAACCACTTTTCTCTAAGCTCCCACCATATTTAGTAAAAATAGTACGTACATTAGCTACTGTTCGAATAACCTTATCTGTCATACAGGTTACCATAATAGCCACCCCATGGGGACCAACGCCCTCATAATTCACTTCCTCATATACAGATGAATCCATTTTATTGCCTTTATGAATAGCACGCAATATAGCCTCTTTAGTCATATTTGCCCCCTTTGCATTTTGAATAGCCAAACGCAGGCGCAGGTTCAGCGTTGGATCTGGGGAGCCATTCCTAGCAGCTACCGTTATTTCTTTAGCCAGTTTGGTGAAGATTTTGCTTCTTTTAGCATCGTTTATCTCTTTCTTACGCTTAATATTAGACCATTTACTATGCCCTGCCATACTTAAAATTTCATTTTTAACTATTATTTACCAAATAAATCCACCCTATAAGGCACCCCTAACTGTTTGTAAGCTAATTCCGTAGCTATTCTTCCCCGGGAAGTACGTTTAATGTAGCCTTCCTGAATAAGAAAAGGCTCATATACTTCTTCTATGGTTTCAGCTTCTTCTGAGCAAGCTGTAGCAAGCGTAGCAAGACCCACAGGCCCCCCCCTGAATTTTTCAATAATATTGATAAGAATACGTTTATCCATCGCATCTAGTCCATTTTCATCTACATTCAGTGCAGCCAAGCTGAGTTTAACCATATCTTGGGTAATAGAACCATTCCCTTTAATTTGAGCAAAATCCCTGGTACGTCTTAAGAGGTTATGCGCTATACGAGGCGTACCCCTACTGCGTTGGGCAATCTCATAAGCAGCAGCTTGATCCACAGTTAAATGCAATAAAAGTGCAGCCCGCTGCACGATCTTTGCTAACAAGGTAGCATCGTAGTAATCCAGCCGTGCATTAATACCAAAACGAGCACGCAAAGGTGCTGTCAATAAACCCGAACGCGTAGTAGCCCCCACCAACGTAAAAGGCTGCAATACCAACTGTATACTTCGTGCACTAGGTCCTGAATCTAATAGAATGTCTATTTTAAAATCTTCCATAGCAGTATACAAATACTCCTCTACTATGGGATTCAAACGATGTATTTCATCTATAAAAAGCACATCATAAGCAGCTAAATTTGTTAAAATACCTGCTAAATTACTAGGTTTATCCAAAACAGGTCCAGATGTTACTTTTATATTAGCATTCAGTTCACTAGCAATAATATAGGCCATGGTAGTCTTCCCTAAACCAGGTGGACCATGCAGTAGGACGTGATCCAATGCTTCTTTCCTTTGTTTAGCGGCTGCCACAAACACTTGCATATTGTTTATTAACTCTTCCTGTCCGTAAAAATCTCTAAACTGCAGTGGGCGCAAAGCTTTATCAAATGCTTCTATTGGCTTCCCTAACTCATCCCATATGTTATGTGAATTATTTTCCATGCTTCTATGTAATTATTAGGTTAAAATAGAATATAGCAATGATACCACCAACTAATAGGATAGGAAATGTATACAATTAGCTATCCTACTGCGCTCTGTCTGGGAAATAAGGTATATAATGATAGCAGCAGGCAACTGCATAGGCTACAAGGGGGGGGGGATATGCGAGAAGGGAGAAGGGAGAAGGGAGAAGAAAAAAGCAAGGCAAGCTAGAAGCAGCAAGGAACGTCGGGACTTCGTCCCACGGTGCAACTAGCCATTTACCTGTACACGCTTAAAGGCGGTAACTGTTAAAGCAAGGGATTGTAGGTATTGGCCAACGGTTAACTTGTTGTTTTGTGCAAATACAAAAGGTTGCTGTAAGAGCGTACTCTCCTGAAAAAACTTATGCAACCTACCTTGTGTAATTTTTTCTGCTTTAAACCCAGTAAAGCCTTCTTGAGCTAATTGCTCTTGAATAACAGCAGTTTCTCTTGCTACTAAAGCTGGATCCACTTGTGTTTCATCCACTGCAACTGGGTGCATAGCAGCAATTTGCATCGCAATTTCCTTTCCTACCGCCTCTGATTGTGCAGCGTTAGCACCTTGCAATGCCACCAGCACCCCTAACGTATTCCCTGTATGAATATAGGGAACGACGATAGTCCCTCTAAGCGTCTCATAGGCAGAAATAGCAATCTTCTCTCCTATCACACCAATAGCTTCCATAATTGCATCCTGAACCACGCCATCTTTTAAAGGCAACTGCAGCAAAGTTTCTATCGAATCAGGCCTATGCGCCACACATTCTGCTAGGATAGCATTGCCCAGCTGTAGGAACTGCTCATTCCTAGCTACAAAGTCTGTTTCACAATTCAGTACCAATAAAAAAGCTTCTTGCTGATCGCTGCTTACAGCAGCAAAGACCGCCCCTTCACTAGCCTGACGCGCTGCACGATCCATACATAACTTACGTCCTTTCTTTCTAAGCAAATCAATTGCTTGTTCAAAGTCACCCCCCGCCTCCATTAGCGCCTTTTTGCAATCCATTATACCTGCACCCGTTTTTTTTCTGAGTGCAGCTATCTCCTGTGCTGTAATTGCCATATATATAAAATAATTTTTATAAGCTATATAACCTTCTCAATTTTTACCCTATTATTTACTTTACTTGGTATAAGACGAGACCCTATAATCGAATCTCCTCTCTACCGCATTTCTAATCCTGATCTTTCGGCTGGGGAGTCTCACTAACCACAGGATCAGGAGAAGCAGGTCCAGTAGCAATAGGTGGAGTAGTAGGCTCCCCACTGCTTGTATCAGGTTCCGCAGTCTTACCTACAGAAGACGGCTTTTGAACCTTCCTATTTTGCTTAATGACCACACCCTGTACTATCTTGATGCCCCTATTTGGAGCATGTTTAGGTGTTATTGTACTATCCCCTACTGTTTCAATCTTGGCAGCAGCTTCTAATTTATCTTTTTTATAAGCTTCTATGCCTTCTTTTATAGCGTCTCCCACGTAGCGTACTATTAAATCAATAGAACGAAAGGCATCATCATTACCAGGAATAGCAAAATCCACCAGGGTTGGATTGGTATTGGTATCAGTAAGCGCAAAAATGGGGATTCCCAGCTTACGTGCTTCCTTAACCGCAATATGCTCCTTGTTAATATCAATGACAAATAAAGCAGCCGGCAACCTCGTAATATTGGACAACCCTTGCAAAAGCCTCTTGAGTTTTTCTTGCTCGCGTGCAATAACCAATCGTTCTTTTTTAGCTAAGTTCTTGTAGTAAGTCGTATGCATGTTTTTTTCTAACGTAGACATACGCTTGAGCAACTTTCGGATGGTTAAAAAATTAGTTAACGTACCACCCAACCAGCGCTCTGCAACATAGGGCATCCCTAATTCATTCGCTATCTTACCTACTGAAACCTTCGCTTGCTTTTTAGTAGCTACAAATAAAATCTTTTTGCCAGCTCTTGCTATAGCATACAAATGGGGTATCGCTTCTTGCATAGCAGCAATGGTCTTGTTTAAATCAACAATGTGTATACCATTCTGTTTCATGAAAATAAAGGGTGCCATTTTTGGGTTCCACTTTCTAGTTAAATGGCCAAAATGAACACCCGCTTCTAGGAGTGTTTTGTGTTCTAACTGTATCATTATAGGTTAATAATTGCCTACACAACCAATATAAATTTAACGTTTGGTAAACTGGAAGCGCTTCCTTGCTTTTTTACGGCCATATTTTTTTCGCTCTACTATCCTAGCATCCCTTGTAAGGAAGCCTTCTTTTTTTAATAAAGGCTTATTATTTTCCATGTCTAACTTACAGCATGCCCTAGCGATGCCTAGCCGAACCGCTTCGGCTTGCCCCCGTAATCCACCACCAGAAACATTAATGGTTACATCATAATGATTCTCTAACTTTAATTTTTCTATCGGCTGTTTAACAATGAGCCGCATAGCCTCCAACGGGAAATAGTTCATAAACTCCCTCTGGTTGACCTTAATAACCCCATTCCCTTTCATAAAATAGACCCTAGCTATTGCAGTCTTTCTTCGGCCTACCGCATGCACGCTTTCCATCCCTTTCATTTGTATTTAAGACTTACTTCACTTGGTTTTTGAGCAGCATAAGGATGCACACCACCCAAAAAAACATGTAAATTATGGAACAACTTTCTTCCTAACCTATTTTTAGGCAACATGCCTTTTATCGCATGCTCTACCATACGCTTGGGATTAACCCGTTGCACCTCCTTAGGGGTAGCTTTCTTTACACCACCAGGATAACCCGAATAGGTAACATATGTTTTGTTTTCCCATTTATTACCAGATAACACTATCTTATCTGCATTGAGCACAATAATATGGTCCCCCCCTTCCACATGAGGGGAAAAATCTGGCCTATGTTTGCCACGCATTCTATAAGCCACCTGACTAGCCAATCTACCTAATGTTTGTGCGGTAGCATCTACAACAACCCACTGCCTCGCAATATGCTGCTTGCTTATATATTTTGTCTTATAACTAATACAATCCACGCTTTCTTAAAAGAAAAATGAGCCTAATATACTGCAATTATTATAGTAGACCTATCCTCAAATAGGCCCTACTACTAGGCCATCACCAGCCTATGTAGAAAAATGCTGACAGCCCTGCAGCACCCTTCTTAACTTACTGTAATTTCTGTAAGACTATCTAAAGATAAGTATTTTTGTGCTAAATCTCTAATTTCTATAGGGGTTATCTGTTGCACCTGATGGTAAAATGCGCTATAGTATTGTTGATCCAAGCCATGTAAATAAGCAGATTGAAACCGCTGCATAATGGAAAAAGGATCATTAATAGTGGTTAAAAAGCGGCCTAATAGGTAATTTTTAACTTTCTTTAATAGAGTTGTTGAAACGAGTTCATTTTGCAAGCGCTCTATTTCTTTGTAAACTTCTTGGATGGCTTTGGGCGCAACTGACTGGGCTACTTCTGTCATAATAGCGATATAACCTGCCTGCTGCAAAGCAACCATACGCGAATAGATACCATAGGTATAGCCTTTATCCTCTCGAAGGTTTTGCATCAAACGAGAACAAAAACCACCCCCTAAAATTTCATTTACAATGCACATCGGCAAAAAGTCTGCTTCTTTTTTAACCAGTAATTGCTTACCAATTACAATGGCAGCTTGTAGCTGCTGTACCGTTGTACCCGTTACTTTTTTTTCAACCTTACAACCCTGCAACGCATATTGGGATAGCACAGCTTCTTTTGGTTCTAGATAGGCTAGCTGTTCTTTAATGCATTGTAAAGCTGCTGGTGTAACTGCTCCACTAACAAAAATGGTACAACCCGCAAAAAAGAATTTAGCATACTGATTGTACAAATCTTCTAATTGGATCGCCTCTACCTCTTGTAAGGTTAAAAAACGTCCGTAAGAATGAGGTGTTGGAAAGATAGCAGCACGAAAGCACTTATAGGCTACTCTATCAGGCTTCTTGTCCGCTATTCGAATGGATTGGGATTTTAAACGTTTGAATAAGGTTAGTGATTTTTGAGGGAAACTAGGATACAACAATACTTCTAACAAGAGCTCCATCATCGGCACAATATGGGCCGAAAGGGTAGTAAGCGTTATGGAACAAAAATCTGTTTCTGACCGAACATCAATCGTAGCACCATAATAACTTATAACCTGAGCAATAGCTTGCGCCGACTTGTTTGTAGTCCCTTCCAATAGCATAGCAGCCGTAAAATAAGCAGCAGCTGGAACCGCTTCATAGGCATTACCACCTCTAAAAATTAATTCCACTTCTATAATAGGTTGACTCCCTACATTGAGCAGGTAAAGCGGCAACTGATTCTTAAGGACATGCAACGCTGGCCATGGAAAATCAATTGCATGAATTGTCTGAAATTTTGGCGGAATCGATCTATCTAACATTACATTAATCTACATACAACAGGCAATGCGTTGCATTGCATAAATACCTCCGGGACGCTCCCTACGGTTGTATTGTTCCCGGTTTGCTTCTTATGGTTCCCAGACCCTAGTAGGATAAAACCAATTTAATTAAATTTTATCTGTTTTAGGGTAGTATTAATAAAGACTCTCCACCTTACGCTTCTACTATTGCTATAGTAGCCATACTGACTGGACCAGCTCCTTCTGCTAACACTTCCTTTGCACAGGAAACCAATGTGGCACCTGTAGTAAAAATATCATCTACCAGCAGAAGATGCTTACCTTGTATAAGCTCCGGATGCATTACACGAAAGACTCCTTGGAGATTTGCTTTGCGCTCTTCTTTGCTCTTTTTTGTCTGGGAAGGCGTATAACGGATCCGTTCCACACAAGCTGAGTAGCAAGGAATTTGTAATACTTCTGCAAGACCTTGCGCAAAAAAACCACTTTGGTTATACCCCCTTTCTTGTAATCTCCTCCGATGCAAGGGAATGGGAACAATGCCTTCTATGGTTTGTATAAGCGATGTTTGCGCTAACATAGTAGCATAATAACGGCCTAAAAATAGGCCAATGTTGGGTTGGTTTTTATATTTCATCGCTACGAGCACACGCTCGAGCAGGCTTTTTTTTCTTAACCAATAAAGGGCAAAGGCATCGGCAATAGCTACATCCTCTATAACCCGATAGAACATAGCATTGTCCGGCTGCCTATGGTAGCTCGTTTCTGGAAAAGAACTAAAACAAAAGGTGCAAATGAACGCTTCGCTTTGTACAAGCTTCCGCTCGCAGCCTACACAAAGCGGAGGGAACAACAAATCCCATAAACCGCTTACATAGTTAGTTGCTATCCTATATATGTATGCTATTGGCATTGCATCGCTTATCTATTGCTCGCTGTCTCTTGATTCCAACCATGTCTCTTGATTCCAACCATGTCTCTTGATTCCAACCATGTCTCTTGATTCCAACCATGTCTCTTGATTCCAACCAATACATGCCCTCAAATACATGCCCTCATTTGTATATATAAAACATTATAATTATATTTATAAAAAATACACAAATCTATCTAAATTTTGAAATGACGTAACACTAGCACCCTTTATGCAAACAGGTGTTGCCATCAGCTACTATACTTACGTTGCTACACCTATTGGTAAAATCTTACTGGTTTCTTATTGTGGAAAAAGCTTAAGTGGCATATATACAGCAGGACAAAAGAATTTGCCTATTGTAGGAGCAAATTGGAAGTATACCGATGCTATTCCTTTATTTACCTTAACCAAAAAACAATTAGTTGCCTATATCGTTGCAAAAAGCAACTGTTTTACTATTGATTATAATGTAAATGGTAGCTGTTTTCAAAAAAAATATGGCAAAGCTTAACAAAAATTCTCTATGGGGCTGTTGTTCTTATTACGCTGTCACAGGGTAATACAAAACAATGGCTCAATAAGAGGCTATGCTGCGGGTATAACGCTTAAGCAAACCTTGCTTAAATTGGAACAAAAGAATCGTACACTGCTTACATTGGATACAGAGGATACATAATAAGCAGAATGAAGCAATAGCTATGAAAATTGGCCTACTCTCAGATACACATGGATGGATGGATCCTAGCATCTTTGATCATTTCAAAATATGCGATGAAGTTTGGCATGCAGGTGATATTGGCGACCCCAAATTGCTACCTACCTTTGCTGCTTTTAAAGTTTTTAGGGCTGTACATGGTAACATAGATGCGCAGGCAGTAAGATTAGTATATCCTAGTTTTCAATCATTTAATTGTGAAGGTATAACCATATGGATGGTACATATAGGGGGTGCCCCCCCCCTCTATACAGCAGAGATACGAGCCAAACTAAAGCAAACACAACCGGCTATTTTAGTTTGTGGACATTCCCATATTTTACGTATAATGCGTGATAAAAAACATCCTCCCCTGCTTTACCTTAACCCAGGTGCTGCTGGACAGCAGGGACATCATTCCGTACGAACGCTACTACGCTTCGAAATAAATAATACAAAGATTGGTAACATGGAAGTAATAGAATTAGGTAGCAGGGTTCTTCCCAATGCATTGGAAAGAGAACCTGATCCTACGTAAGAAGAGACTAAAACAGAAAGCTTGCCCATTTAAACCATAGCTTAACCATGTATCTTATGCAGCTGATTGATACACATGCACATATATATGAAGTTGAATTTCAGGATAACTTATCCGACATTCTAGAAAATGCACAAAAGAACTATGTACAAAAAATTTACATGCCTAACATCAATGAGACAACCCTATCAAAAATGATGGCTGTAGCAGCTCGCTATCCGACACAATGTTTCCCCATGATGGGGATTCACCCTTGTTACATCAAAAGAAACTTTACGAATCAGCTATATCTGGTTGAAGAATGGCTTAACAAAGCTTCTTTCCTGGCAATAGGCGAAATAGGCATAGACCAATACCATTCTTCTGCTTTCCTTGCAGAACAGGAAGAAGCATTTATGATCCAGCTAAATTTAGCCAAAAAACACCAACTTCCTGTCTCCATTCACTGTAGAAATGCCTTTAAACGCATGCTTCAACTACTAGAAAAAGCACAAGACGGTTCCCTAAAAGGTGTTATCCATTGTTTCACAGGAAATACAATAGAAGCGGAATACTGCATAAAGCTAGGCTTTCGCTTAGGCATTGGGGGCTTAATAACGCTCCCTTCCCATAAACTAGCAGAAACCTTAACAACTATAGCAGCAAACCATCTCGTATTAGAAACAGATAGCCCCTACCTGGCACCTCTACCGCACCGTGGCAAACGCAATGAACCTGGCTATTTACGCTATACAGCAGCAAAATTAGCTGCTATTAAGCAGATGCCGTTGACAGAAATCGCCGCCATAACCACGGAAAATGCTACAAGGTTATTTAATAATCAATAACTATACCATGCTGGTAATACCGTATGTTTTTAATTCCGGAAATACTTATCCCTAATAAGGTGAAATAACATGTACAACACTAAAGAAAAATACGCCGTTGCTACTAACGAAAGTATAAGACCAACTTTAAACGATACCATAAATTAAAAATGTTTAAATTCAACAAAAAAACAGATAGATCATTAAATTTACAATACTTTTACCTAAAAAAGTACTATTTAACGCAACGCACTAATTTTTAATGCTTAAACATACAATTTAATAATTAAAACATTTTAATGAACAGTTCTTGTGTTTGCCCTGCTTTTAACCTAAATTTGATTTTGAGGGGAGGAATTAAGGGATAGGGTGCCTATTTAAGGAGACGTGCAAACAAGAAGAGAGGGAGAAGGAGACGTGCAAACAAGGAGAGGGGGAGAAGGAGACGTGCAAACAAGAAGAGGGGGGAGAAGGAGACGTGCAAACAAGAAGAGGGGGAGAAGGAGACGTGCAAACAAGAAGAGGGGGAGAAGGAGACGTGCAAACAAGAAGAGAGGAGAAATTTTTTTAAACCATATAATTTGTAGTATAGTTACGTATAACGTGTTAGGTATGATTTTTGTAGAAGTAAAAGAGGGAGAATCCTTTGATAGGGCAATAAAAAGATTCAAAAAGAAGGTAGAACGTGTACGTGTCCTCAAGGAAGTACGCGCCCGTATGCATTATGTTAAACCTTCTGTAAGAAGGAAAGCAGAAAAATTAAAAGCCCGCTACAGACATAGCATGCTGCATAATCCCAATGCTTAAACAGCATTAAATGCACTATCCGCATGGGTAACCAATGGCTCTTATCTCTTTTTATAACTTATTTAAAGGTAGAAAAAAGGGCAAGCATGCATACCACGGATGCCTACCAGGCAGATTTGAATCAACTGCTGTATTACCTATCTAGCCTAGCGATACCCAAGCATGTTACGGAAGTAACTCCGTTGGATTTGCGTGGATGGCTTATTTCCCTAGCAAAGGAAGCGTACAACAACCGCTCTATCAACCGAAAAATAGTTGCGGTACGTGCTTTTTATGCTTTTTTACACAAAAATGCATACATTGCTGCCCTGCCTACCCATCAGCTCAAAAGTTTAAAAGCCCCTAAGCGCTTACCTCTTTTCTTTCAAGAAAGGGAATTTTTGACTTTCTTAACTGGGCATTCCTTTTCCACTACATTTGCAGGTATGCGTGACCGGCTCATTCTAGAGCTACTCTACGGTACAGGCATGCGCCTAGCAGAGCTCGTAACGCTGCGTACAGCAGATCTTAACTTAATGGATGGCATGCTTAAAGTGATAGGTAAACGTAAAAAAGAACGGCTTATTCCCTTTCCGAAGCCATTAACAAAGTTACTAGCAAGCTACCTGGCTGAAAAAGAAACCTCGGGCTACACAACTACACCCCTCCTGATCGTCACAGATAAAGGGACCCCTTGCTACCCTATGTTTATCTATCGCATTATTAAAAAATATTTGGCGCCCACTATACGTGCTAGCCAGCACTCCCCCCATGTATTGCGCCACTCTTTCGCTACACACCTACTGGATAAAGGAGCCGATTTAAATGCTATTAAAGCGCTATTAGGCCACGCAAGTTTAGCAGCTACCCAGGTTTATACCCATACCTCCCTGCATAAACTAAAAGAAGTATTTCAGCAAGCACATCCTAGAGCAGAAGATAACAGCACATAAGGAAGCTAATTACATAGATTTATAAGGATTTTTTTCTTAAATTTCTTTCTAAACTTAAGTTACAATTTAATGGTTTCCTTTGGTTTTATGTTATGACCTGGTTGCACGCCTTCAAAGAAGCTTATCAAAGTATACGGACCCACAAAACACGTACCCTATCTATGGGATTTGGCGTTTCATTAGCCATTTTTATACTACAACTATTATTAACTGTTGGAAATAGCTTACACACTGGCATCACACAAATATTTGCAAAATACGGCGAAAAAACCATGTGGATATATCGAGGTAGTAAGAATGGGATTCCGATTTTGATTCCAACAGAATTAGTTGTACCTTTTTCCAAGCAATTCAAGATAATTCACCATATTACTCCGCAATGGTTCCACTATGCTAGTAATAAAAAAGCAACTTATGCAAACAAAACAACTACGCCCTGGCTTACAGGGGTCGATCCTACCTATGCTACCTTAGCAAATATAGAACTTCAAGCGGGACGTTTTATTACTGCACGTGATATAACAGCAGCAGCTGATATTTGCGTATTGGGAGCTGATATAAAAAAAGACTTATTTGGAGCAACAGCTGCCATTGGGAAATTAATTTTATTAGGAAATAAAAGCTTACAAGTAGTAGGTGTACTAGAAGATGCGAGCCATTTAAAAATGATCTCCGATTGTATAGTTTTGGGAAGCAGTTTGTTTAAAAAGCTACAGCTGCGTGCACGAGATTATGTGACTTCTATTCGCCTAACATTAATGCCTACTGCGCACGCAGTAGCAGCAGAAAAACAATTTCGCTCCTATTTTGCACGACAGTTGCATTTTAATCCAACTGATAAAAAAGCAATCGGGATATTTTCTATGGAACAACACGCTGCTAAGTTCCACAGATTCTTCCAAAACCTATCTACCGCTAACTGGATTATAGGCATTTTGTTTCTTATAACAGGGATAGTAAGTTTAAGCAATATGATGCTGGTAACAATCCATGAAAGAACAAAAGAAATCGCTATCCGTAGGGTATTGGGCAGCAGCATTACAGCGATTATAGCTATGGTCACATGGGAAGTACTACTGGTGACTATGCTAGCGGGTGCCTTAGGTAGTATATCCAGTTTTGCACTTATACAACTGCTGAATAAATGGGTTATACCCGCATACAAAGACTATTACTTTACAAACTTAACTTGCTCATTTGAAATTATGTTATCTTGCTTAGGGCTGCTATGCCTAACCAGCAGCCTAACAACTGTCGCTCCCGTTATAAGAGCTATCCGAATTAAACCTGTAACGGCATTAAATAACTAGTCTCTCTTAGTATATATAATATGATTGATTATCAAATATTTATAGAGCCATACAAAAGTTTAAGGCAGCACACCATCCGGACCTGCTTTACAGGGTTCGGGGTTTTATGGGCTATGTTGCTATTGGTTCTTTTTCAAGGGATAAGCAATGGGTACTATAAGGGGCTAACAAAAAGCTTCTCTGACTTTAATAAGGATGTCTTAAACATTTCCATAAATCCCTCATCAGCTAAGCGATTGAAGTTAACAAAAACAGTAGCAACAAGCTTAACGCAGGGGTTGCCTTTTTTTGAATGTGCGGTACCTGTCTTGGAAACTACTTCTTTTTTAATACACGAAACAGAAAAAGAGGAAAGTAGCATTATAGGTATTGAGACCAACTACGCAGCAATTCACGATTTAAAAATCGTAGAAGGGCGTTTTTTTACACAACGACATATACAAGCAGGCTTGCCAATTTGCCTATTAAGCAAACAAACAAAAATGAATCTTTTTGGTGAGGAAATGGCCATTGGAAAATCTATATGGCTACACAATACCGCTGTGCATGTTATTGGTATAGTTGAGATAATGGGTAGAAAAGAAAATGAAAATATAGCACTGATTCCTGACACTTTTTTTAACACATTATTCCCTACACAAACCATAACGAAAATGGTAAGCGTACTTAAACCAAAACAAGATATTAGTAGTATACAAGCAAAAACGAAAAACTATTTAAATAGGCAGCTTCAAATCCAAGATAAAGATACCATTAACATTTATATACCATATACTAAAGAAACCAAACGTTTTAAGATTTTATTTTTAGTTATACAAGGATTTACTTGGTTTATTAGCGGTTGTTTGTTGCTAAGTGGTGTAGTTGGGGTAAGCAATATGATGCTAGTAGTAGTGAGGGAACGTACCAAGGAGCTGGCTATCCGTAAAGTGGTTGGTGCCAGTACAAAGCATATTGTGCTGCTTATTTTATTAGAGTCCATTATCATCCATGTATTGGCTGGTATGGTAGGTATGGGGTTAGGTATCGGTTTACTCAAATGGGCCAATCAATGCCTATTGCCTATTATGAAACTATACGATATTGCCCATGTAGAACTTAAATATGCTACAGCCCTAGCTGCCTTGGCTGTGTTACTAATAGCAAGTTGCTTAGCTGCTATTATTCCGGCTAAAAGGGCATTGTATATTAAACCAATAGATGCTTTAAATAATGAATAACAATGCGTAATTTTACTAAATTTATCCTTCTCCTGCTGTTAGCAGCAGGAGGATTCTTTGTGCACACCAAATACAGACTGTTTACGTTACCATCGCAGCAGCCAGTCTTTCAAACGGAGCGGCCTGTCCGCAGAACAATTGTACATAAAAAACAATTTTGTGGTAATATTATACCTTGTAAAGAGGTTACCATACATACGCATATTCCAGGTATAGTAGACAAGTTATTTGTCAAAGAAGGGGATCTTGTGCAAAAGGGGACTGCCATTGCCCGTATTACCATACAACCTAACACAGACAAGGTAGAACAAGCCAAAAGTGCCTTACGTTCAGCTATTATTAAACGGGATAAAATCAGGAAAACGTTCTTAAGGGATAGGGTTCTTTTTACAAAAAAAATGTTAGCTCAAGAGGCTTATGAAGCTACCTTAGCAGCATGGGAAGACGCAAAAGAGCAGGTTGCTATAGCTGAAAAACAGCTTACTATCACTCGTTGTGGCTACATAAAAGTACCACAAGGGGAAAATTCTAATATCGTTAAAGCCACTACCAAGGGAATTGCTTTAGCCTTACCAGCTAAGGAGGGCAGCATGGTAAATGTCTCCCGGGAGGGGAAAAACAGTGCTGTAGTCGTTATTGGGGATATGGAAAATTTACTCTTCTCTGCTAAAGTTCATGAAACAGATGTGGTATATCTTCGGAAAGGCATGACCTTTCCCATTACTTTGAATGCACTAAAGAAAGAAAAATTACAGGTTACGCTAACGCATATTTCCCCTAAAGCAAACGATGAATATAAAAACCAGGGAGAGATATTGTTTGAAATACAAGGTACCATAGCCAAATCTAAAAACAAAAAAATCTATTTGCGTGCTGGTTATGTAGGAATTGCAGAAATAATTTTAGATCAAGCAAAGAATGTACTTACTGTTCCAGAAAACCTGATCGAGCGGGAAGGAGAAGCTGATGTTGTAAAGTGTTTGGATAATGGTAAACCCATTAACAAAAAGGTACGTCTAGGATTATCGGATGGCTTGCATGCAGAAGTAAAGGAAGGTCTTACGGAAATGGATCAGCTTATTATCGAGAAAACCTTATGATTCAGATCCGAGCGTTGCATAAATCTTATCAAACAGATAATAGCACCAGGGAGGTATTGCGTGGCATCGATTTTCATGTTGAAAAAGGTGATTTAGTGGCATTAATGGGCCAATCTGGTGCGGGTAAATCTACTTTGTTGAATATTATAGGTATACTAGACAATTATGATCAAGGATCCTATTTGCTTAACGGCATACTTGTAAAAGACCTTACTTCACAAGAAGCTAGTAAATATAGAAATCAATTGATTGGTTTCATTTTTCAGAGTTTTCACTTAATTCCTTTTAAAACTGCCTTAGAAAATGTAACCTTGCCGCTCTATTACCAAGGTGTTGCCAAAGCAGAACGATATAAGCGTGCACTAGCCATGTTAGATCGGGTAGGGTTAGCTAGCCATGCCCGCCTAAAGCCTCAAGCGCTTTCAGGTGGCCAACAGCAACGCGTAGCAATCGCCCGTGCATTGGTAACAGCACCTCCTTTGATTTTAGCTGATGAACCAACTGGCGCCTTAGATAGTAGTACCGCACATGAAATTATGCAACTGCTTAAAGAATTAAACCAAGAAGGGAATACTATACTTATTGTTACCCATTCTGCTCAGGTAGCACAGCAATGCCATTGCATTCAAACAATTGTAGATGGAAAAATTGTACCATAAATTTTTATTCAAACATATATGCTAACGATACTAAGATGGCCTTGGGTTATGCGATTAGGTAGCTTCTGTAGCTTACTATCTGTAGCGCATCCTGCCCTATCTGAAACAGGGAAGCCCCTCGGATTACAAGAAGTAATGGCTATAGCCTTAAAGGAAAATTTAACCATACAAACTGCTAGAAATGTTTGTAAGAAGGAATCATTCTCACATAAAAAGGAAAATATTTCCCGTTGGCTTCCTGCCGCTAAGCTTCAGCTTTTAAAGAGTGAGCAATGGGCAGATCCAAATCGTAGTAACAGTGATTATTGGTACATTGCTATGCATCCAACCTTTACCTTAGAAGCTAAATTAGACCTGTTTGAAAACGCTTTCCAGATAAAAAAGTTTCATCAACAAAAATTACTAAGGAAGTTACGCCAAACAGAAAAAATAAGAGATGAATTGGAAGAAGTAATAGATTGCTACCATGCATTAGCCGCAGCACAAAAAAAATTAACAAGAGCAACTATTTTCATTGCGTTAGCTAACGCAAAGTTACAATTAGCTGAAAAGCAGAAAAATATAGGTAAAATAACTAAAGTAACCTATCTAGAAATCAAACTAGCCTTAGAAGAAGCTAAGTTAAGCTTACTAGAAAAGCAAGAAGCTGTAAAAAAAGCATGCCGTACGTTAAACATAAAGCTGGGAAGGTCTCCCAATGAAGCAGTGGTAGTGCAATCATTTATTTCTCCGGAGCCTCTATGGGATATGACAGCGATCCTAAAGAAGCATAGAACGGATTTAAGAACAACCATACGAAAAAAAGAAATAATGAGCGTTAAAACTGAACTAAGTAAAGACAAAGCCTCTCTCTTCTCTTGTGTACAGTTAAACGTAACATTCACTACAGATAAAAAAATCTTTGACAAAAAAAACAAAATGTTTGGCCCTACGCAACCAGAACAGATGACATGCACATTTGGTATTAACCTAGATTTAGAGCAGTTGCTGCTCCTACCTGCAAAGCTTAGAGCAACAAGGTTAGCATTAAACCATGCAACGTTTGCACTTGTGCAACAAAAATTACAAGCAAAGGAAGTACTGGCATCTGCGCAAGCAAGTTATTGCCATACAGTGGCTGCCTATAGAATAGAAGCAGAAAAGTTAAAGATAAGTAAACAAAAATTACAAGAAGTAAAGGAAAATTATCGGCTTAATAAAAAAACCTTAATCGACTTGCAAGAAGAGGAAACAAAAGTTTATGAGATAGAAATGAAAGTAATAGAGCAAGGTTATAAGGTCAAAAAAGCGGAATTTGCGCTTTATAAGCTGACTGGTATGCTTGACCGTTAATATAAAGCATATTACACGGATACTATTTTACCCACTTTAGGGTCAGCGAGCGAATCAATAAATCATAATGAAAAGGAAGGTAATTAATAGCGTCACAATGGCATATCTAGCAGATATTAGTGGGAAAGCTAAAAAGAAAGAAGCGCTGATCGCCTCTGATTTACGGGTAAAGATTCAAAACCGTACGTGACACTTTCGCGTAATAAGGAAATAGTATATGACTTACAGCCTACTTAGTAGCCCCTGAAGTATTGCCTGTTTATTTGTTAAGCTCACTAAGAAACAACCTCTTTTTGTGTTGTTTTGTATAAAAACCTTGCAAAATAGGGATGAAATCAAAGAAGATAATCCTGTTTTTTCAAGGACACATTTTTCTTCCGTACCCTAAAAAACAGACTCCAAGCTGAAGGTTACACTGAACCCTCTTTGCTAGACATACCATTTTTTTAAAATAAGATAATTTTTTTTCTTATATCTTTCATGTTACTTTTTTCTTGATAAAAAAGTAACCAAAAAATCAAACGCCTAGGTAAAAAATGGCTGAAAAAGCAGGCCTCAAGTTGCAAATCAGGCCTCGCCCTTTGGGCTCAAACAAACTGATTTGCTTATAACTTTCAGCCTACTACTTTTTCTATTCATGCCATTTTTTACAGGGCGCATTTTCCTTCCGTATTTCTAAACAACGAACAAGGTGCGTAAATTATACGCACACATAAAAAGTTCATTTAGTTACGCTTAGTTAGGGTAGAAAGTGTTTCGTACACCCACTCAGATTCCTACAGATTACAAGTTAAAACAATTGTCTGATTAAATTTCAACTACTACAATTAAAAATCTTTCCCTATCTCTATGGCTTACATTTCAGGATGCCAATGTTTAGGTTTAAATGATATCTGATAGTTTGGTTGATTGCGTTTAAGCTTCGCTTGCTTTTGTTTAGCTTCCTCTTCTGCAGCCAGGCCACGTATCATACATTTGTTCGTTTGCTCTATGCATCCGTTTATTGCTCGATCTAGCTTCGTTAGCTCCCCTGCCTATTTGTTCAGCAAATTTTGCGCTACAAAAACTTTCTCCTAATTCCCTTTCTTTATATCCTTGCAACGGCAACGCTATTGACCTGCTATTATATTTTTCCTTTTGTTTTTCTATCTCAGAACTACTATTCCCTGGTTGTATTTGTGAGAAAATTAGCATTAAAGTTAGCAATGTTTTCCTTTTGGGAATAGCTATTAACTTGTTATTTTTTTGAGGGTTCACACTTGTAGTTGCCGCTTTACTTTGCATTGCTATAGTTGCTGGTTTTATACGCTTGGTAGCATAGAGCAAGGGCACGGCTTAAGCCCCACACAATGTAAGCAACCCTACCCCCCTACCCTAATCATACTGAAAGATGGATCTTTTTTCTTTGTATCCTACACATCCCTATATGGATTGTGTAGGATCTTATAAATTGTATGTACACTACATAGAACTATAACAAAAGAGTAGCATTTTAGATAGATGTATACCGCTCTTACCGATATGACTGCTGCTTAATTTCCTCTGCGGGATTTCCGCTGCAAGGGCTTAGGATTACCTTGATTTTTTCCCTGCCTATCTTTCCTATTTGCCTCTCTGCCTCTCCTCTCTAATCTAATTGCTCTTTTCCCCCGTTGATGTATGGCTTGGGTTTGATATCCTGGTGACCTACGGCAATTATTATTAAAATCAGATACTATTGTTTGATTTCTTCTCCCGGTACAAAAAGTATGACATACCGACAGCAGATTTCCTTGACGTATACCATATGCACACGCGTTTTTCATCGCATTACATGCTTGGCTAGAATGGTTATCAGAACACCAACTTTCTCTATATTTTCTATGACATTCTCTCCCTATTTGTGCATTGGAAATAAAAGGAACGCAGTGGTTCTCCACATTTTTACATTGTACTGATGTCTGATCGGGAGCACAAAAAGGAAACGTACCATCCACATTACGATTAAAAGGCGTAGACACCGTGTTTCCAGACATACCAGGAAGACATTGCTCTACTATCTGCTTACAATATTTTAAATTGAATTGAGGACATAAATTTTTAACCTTTTTTTCAAGAGTTTCTATATGGCTTTCTACTATACTCTTTGCGTGATTATCGATGCTATTATTTAACTCGTTTTCTTCATTATCCGGTAATTTTGCTGAAATTTCTTTTATCTGGTCGTCAATACTAAAATATTCATTGGTAAAGTAGTCATGGTGCAATATTGTTGTGTTTAGCTTGTTATGTTTATCTTTACAAGTTGCTGCTTGATCTCTATTTGCAATCATAGTAGCAAAGTAGATAATATTCTCCACTATCACATTTAACTCTGAACCATGATTATGCGGATACTGTCTATGCCAGTTGTTAATGACATTAAGGATAGCACCAGAAGATCTATCTATGTTATCTGCACGATTTTCTAACAGAAGTCTACATTCATCTGTACCACGAACACTACCCATTAGCATTGGACTCGATAAAATCAGACATCCTGTTATCCATGATAGTATAGGGATACCTTTTAACTTGATAGCTGTACGTGTTTGAGACGCTGCTTTTCTTTGTGCTCTTACGCTTTTTCTCGCTGTACTTTCAGCTGCTGTAGCCACTATATGCTCTTTTGCTTCTACCCCTAGCTGATCGCTTAGTTTGCTACAACCTATGGAGGTTAGCATAAAAAAATAACACACGCTATGTCTACTCATTTGTAGCATTCTTTTTTTCATATTTATTTATTTTATGAAAGTTTAACAAATAGCCGAAAACTGTAAAAGGAAAATAATAGCTTTTTCCCCATCAAAGCACAGATAAAGAGCGTAGTAAGTTCGCTTATTAAACAGCCATCCTGTATAATGATACGGGCTCTGTTTTAACAGGGGACAAACCTTACTCAGCCTATACATTGTATGTACGCTGCATAGAACTATAACAAGAGTGTAGCATTTTAGGTAGATAATATACCTCTCTTATCTCTTACCGATATGACTGCTTCTGGAAGATTTCCCCTGCGTAGGCCTCTTTGCGTAAACTTCACTTTCCTTCTTTTGGCTGTTCCTGGTAACTTTATCTATAACTTCCCTTTTTCCCCTATGCGATTCTCCGTTATGACCACATCGATTAAGATGACAGACGCTAGATGCGCATACCGCATAATTGCTATAAACAGGATCTTGTCCATTCTTGCTACAAACATCAAAATAAAAACTTTGAGAACAAAAAGGGAACTCCCTACTTTCTTGACTAAAGAAACGCCGTGACAACAATACCTTATCATTACGTAGCTTCCTTAGTTTCTCCTGCTTACTCCCTTGTACGCTACTAGGCTGTGCGTTCAACTTTTGACTATTTAATTCTTGTAATTTTGTTTGATGGTTAGAGAAATAATTAGCTATATTATTTTTATGTTTTTCCCATTCTAAGATACAAGTATCATACTTATTACATTTATCGCTTTTATAATTGCAATAAAACGCATAAACACCATTGAAAAAACTAGAAAAATCGCTTCTTCTATTCAAGAATGCAGTATATTTATTTTTCCAACTTTGAAGGTTGGAACAGAAGGCAGCATTCCCATTCCCTACAGCTGGTTGCACTTGCGATAAAATCATCATTACAGTTAGCCATGTTTGCATTTTGGGAATAGCTACTACCTCGCTTTCCCTTTGAGCGTTTACACTTTTCCTTACCTTTTTATTGCTTACCGCTGTAGCGCTTGTATGCGCTTTTGCTTTTACCCCTAGCTGATCGCTTAGCTTACTACAGCCAATCGAGGTTAACATAAAAAAACAACATACGCTATGTCTACTTAGTTGTACTATTCTTCTTTTCATATTATCTATTTAATTTTTATGCAATTTTAACAAACAACCTATAACTGATAGTATATAATTCCCCTATCAAAGAGTGCAAAGAGCGTAGGACATTCGCTTCATCAGACTGCATCCTATACAATAATAGGGGCCCTGCTTTAACAGGGGACAAACCTTACCAAGCCTATACATTGTATGTACGCTGCATAGAACTACAGCAAAAGTGTAGTATTTTAGGTAGATACTATACCTATCTTACCGATGTGACTGCTTCTTACTAAGCAACGGATTCCCTCTGCGGGATTGCCCCTGAGTAGGCCTATTTGACTGAGCGCTACTTTCCGCCTTTTGGCCGTCCATGTACAATGAAACGGATCTTTTCTTTCGGTCCGTTCCCTCCTTAGCGCACCTTCTCTCTATTGCTTGCTTTTCTTTCTCAAATTCTTCACTACAAACTTTCGCATAGAGACTGAATATGTCTTTTAAAGGAATATTCAAATCGTTGCATTGTTTTACTATACTTTCAGCTGTTTGCTTGTCCTCTTGATAACGTTTACACTGCTTGTTCTCTATGACATTATTTTCTGCATACTGTATTAAATTTGTTTGGTACCTTTCTTTCTCTTTTTCCAGCCTTGTTTGATTCTTTCTAGCTTCAGTTAAAGTATTATTCAGCGTGTCTATATTAGTCAATCCCAAATTATCGTATTTGCTTTCCAACTCTGTTTGATTTTTTTTAGCTTCAATTAATTTTTTTTCTAAAGAATTTTTTTCTTTTTTCAGATTTCTTATCTCGTTATCCTTACTTTTTATAATAGTATTCAGATTAGTTTGGTTAGCCAGCAGAATTCCCTTGTCTGTTAGACAATCGTTATGCTGATTATTCAGCGTAAAATAGATCTCTTGTGACACTGTCGAATTAGGCTGGCTCTGGAACCCTTGTAGCAAATCCTTTGCTTCCTGCATACAATCCCTTTGGAGAGGACAAGGTGTTGTTGAAGGTGTAATTGTGGATGGACTTGACAAACACGATTGGCCTTCGGGACAGGTTGACTTGACGGTTTTATAAATGGTATAAACTTTATCATGCAAGCTAATACTACAGTCATTATCCTCATTGGTTACACAATATTGCAGATTATCTTGCACCTTTATAAATTCCTTTTTCATATTTATATACCACAATACCATATTCAAGTTTTCCCCATTGTTACCTAAACGATTTTTTTCTGTATTAAAAAGAGTATAAAGCGCTTGCAACGCTGCTTCATCTGATTGTAAGTTTAAATCTCTAATAGAATTTTGACCGTATGTAGTGGTAGGACCTGTTGGTTGTAATACGGACCCAAGCATCAATACCCTTAGGAATGTTCCCCACGTAAATATAGCTGTCCTGTTGCTGTCTCTTTGCCTTCCGCTTCTACTTACCGCGTTACTGCTTGCTGCTGTAAAAGCTGTATGTTTTCTTTTTTCTGCCTTTAGCTGATCGCTTAGCCTACTACAGCCTATAGAGCATAGCATGAAAAAATAACATACGCCATACCTACCTAGTTGAATCATTCTTCTTTTCATATTTATCCACTTTATTTTTATTCAAATTTTAACAAACCGACAACCATTGGAAATGTACAATCTCCCTACATAAACTTATGCTTACCTTAACGCTTTAATCCAGACAAAAATTATTTTATTACTACACTAACTACCTACCCTCTTCAGAAGCTTATCCCCTGAAGTTTCCGTTCTAGATTAAGATATTTATCTCTATATGATGTTAATTTAGTGTTACAAGCTTGCACGTTGTTTTGTATTGCATCAGCTTGTTTTGTATCTGATTTCGATTGCTTCCTTTGCATTTTTAGCTTCTTTACCTCTTCAAGGATTTTAGCTCCTTCCTCTATGTCGCTATTTAATTGCTTTTTAAGGTACGTTTTGATTTCTACTAAGATTTTGACCGTATGTAGTGGTAGGACCTGCTTGTAATACGGACTCAAGCATCAATACCCTTAGGAATGTTCCCCACGTAAATATAGCTGTCCTGTTGCTGTCTCTTTGCCTTCCGCTTCTACTTACCGCGTTACTGCTTGCTGCTGTAAAAGCTGTATGTTTTCTTTTTTGTGCCTCTAGCTGATCGCTTAGCCTACTACAGCCTATAGAGCATAGCATGAAAAAATAACATACGCCATACCTACCTAGTTGAATCATTCTTCTTTTCATATTTATCCACTTTATTTTTATTCAAATTTTAACAAACCGACAACCATTGGAAATGTACAATCTCCCTACATAAACTTATGCTTACCTTAACGCTTTAATCCAGACAAAAATTATTTTATTACCACACTAACTACCTACCCTCTTCAGAAGCTATCCACTGAAGTTGTCGTTCTAGACCACAATATTGCTCTACATATGATTTTAATATAGCGTTATAAGCTTGCACTTTGTTTTGTATTGCACCAGCTTTTGTATCTGATTTCGATTGATTCCTTTGCATTTTTAGCTTCTTTACCTCTTCAAGGATTTTATCTCCCTTTATGATGACCTTCTTTAATTCCTCTTTCCTGTTTTGCACTTCTTGGTAGAGATTCTTTATATCTCCCTTCGTACAACTTCCTGCTACCGCAAGGGCTAGTGATTTTTGTAAGTCTAAACAGATTTTTATCTTTTTATATCTCATGTTAAATCCCGTCCATATCTCGCTTTCCTTTTGCTTTAACTGCTCTATTTCTTTTAGTTTATTCTTTAGCAATTCTAATAAGGGCAATTCTAATAAGGATTGTTTACTTCCTTGACCACTATTTGGGTTCTTACTGCTATGGCTAGAGAGAGACGAACCCCGATTGTTAGGCTTACGCCTCCGTAATAAATTATTATTTTTTTGCAGAACAGTATCAGGGTTATCCTGTTGTTCCTCTTCCGAATAATCATCAGCTGTTTCCATTGCTGTGCCATCATCTAAAATCGAATCATCACCTTGTAATGCCTTAGCTGGGCTAGCAAACTTATGCTGCATCAGCTGTGGTCCTCCTCCCTTATCCTTTGTAGGTGAAATAACAATATTTTCTTTACTGCACGATTTTGCTAACACAACAATATATAATACAACTGCTGTTGCTAAATTTTTGAAATGGGTTCTCATATTTAAAAATTATTTTCTTTCCTATTGAACGAACACAGAATAGAACAATTATTGCGTACAGTTCCAAATTTATTGTAACTGTATTCAAAAGCATTTAAACAGTAGCATCCGCATTATGATCTTTTTAACCTGCCAACTTTCTAAACAAGAAAATCACCACGTACTTCCCTATTACGCCCTTCAATTAACAATAATGCATTCTCTAATTTTTGCTTTTCTCTCGGATAAAGGTCTGATACGTTTTCTAATGAACGCAATACCAGATCTAACTGTGACTCCGCCTCCTCGTTCTCTCTTCTTGATTTTTCTTTGTTACGTATTAATAACATAGATATCCAATTTAATCCGCTCTTTACATATTTTCTTAAAACTTCTTTTTCCTTTGCTCTGTCTTGTATTGTTTCCATTGTACATTTATTGATTTGAGTGTCTAGCTTATTCAGAAAATCATATATTACCCCCCCCTTTGTGTTTGTCTTATAAACCCGATGATAGTTATATCCCGCTACACACCGACCCATACAGCAGTCATAAACTTTAGGAATCAGGTATATACTTACAAGCGATGCTACTGCCCCTCCTCCTACCACTAAACAAGGCGAATACCCCTGCTGCACGTTATGAAAAGCCTCATTTAATGTATGATTCAAAGTCCCTTTTTGCCTACTAGTTAAATTATATATTGAACTATTAACACTATCATACTTATCCTTATACACAGCCTTAAGAACATCACTCTTATTACTCTTATTATAAGAGGATACGCCTAGCGTATAGCTTGCCCCTTCTGGTAAAGATATTAGCTTTGGCCCACACTCTCCCCGCCACTCGGCTGTCATATTAAATAGCATGCTAGTTGAGAAATTCGCTATTTCGCTTGCTGCCCCAACCCATAGTAACGGAAAAAGGTTCTCATAAGCAGAAAAAGAACCATCAAACCAAAATTCTGTGGCTATAGCTATTAGAACCAATGTAGCGATTTGTGTTGCTACCTTGCCCCATTTTATACACTTTGAAGAGCAATACTTAGCAATACTAGCTTCTGGCAGTGAGCCAACTAACGCGGTTATTAAATAGGAAACATTGTTTGCTAAATTTAGTTCCTCATCGCTTTCTAAACTGCCATTACTGTCTTCTGAATAACTGTCCTCGTTTGTTTGAGAGGATGACTCCCCACCATTGGGGCGAGGATTTTCCCCTCTTACATTATTATTTACGCGATTGCAACCCCATAAAGAAACTACAAATAGCCCAATTGCTATTGTACGCATGAAACGTACGTAACCACCATAAGCTGTATAGTTATGCTTAATCATAAAGATAAAGCCTACCAACATATTGTATAACTTTCTTACTTGTTTCATTTGCTCGTTATTTTTTTAGCCTTTAAATTTAAATCGGGTTTTAATATAACCTATCGTATAAACATTCCTATTACATAAAAACGTTATCTATTTGAATCAAATATATATTCAACCATTTGGCGAAACCTAGTGTTTGCTTCTCCTTCTCGTTCTATGTTTCGCAGCAAAGTCAAACACATATTCTTGAATTCTATTTTTTTTTCTGTATCAGAGATGCTTGCTATACGTTTTTTTATCTGGTCTAGCAAAATAATTGAATCAGCTAAAACCTTCTTTTTGTCCTTTTCCTTATCGGATCCCTGCAGATTATTCTCCAACTTTTTACATTGGATTGCTATGTTATGCTTAAGAAGCAATAATGCATCATCGGACAAACAATGCTCTTCTTTCCATTTGTCTAAAAAGTGATAACACTTCTTTAAACCACAAAAAATTATTCTGTTCGATGTATTTGAAAGACCGTTAATTACTGCACCCCTCAATCCGTTCAAACCCCATGGAGGTAGGATAACCCCCGCCGCACCAGCTAAAAAGAATCCCGTTATTCTTCCTCTACCTAAGTCTTGACTAGGGCATGCACGATACCACTTCTGAACTAAAGGATCAAAAATTGTCTCATTTATAAATGGGAAAATACTCCTTGCATCTGAATAATAGTAACTCTTCGTATTCCCATGGTTACAAATCGCTTTTAAAGCACGACTCGCATAGCCAAAATTGATAACTGTAAGGTTACCGCTTGCATCTGTAAGCGCTTTGTCTATTTCCGTATTCTGATCAGAAAGCGGGCAAGCTGGACTTAGACTCCTTAAATAATATACTATTGGAATACCAACTACTGCCAATCCTAGACCACTAGGAATGTTTCTTAATAAAAAATCTTTGATTCCACTTATTATAGCCTGCCATTTACCAGATTTATTTTCTTGTTCTTGCAACCATAATTCTAGAAGCAAGGGGTGCATAATAGCTTCCATTTTTTCCAGTGCATCTAGTTCATTTTTTACAAATTCGTTGTAATATTTTTCAGGCTTACTTCCAACTTCTTCCAATTCCACTAGGATAGCCGTTTCGGAAGATCTCTGTGATCGACTATTTCTTCCCCCTTCCATATCCATTCGATTGCATCCCCATAACACAAAAGAACTCCATGCAACCAATAGAACGCTTATGCCTTTTGTATAGGTAGACCGCATAGCCCTACATTTTGTAACCATAATTCCTTGAATTAGTTTATGAAATAAGAAACTTAAAAACTCTAAAAGGATTATAGTTAATCTTAAGCGAAAAAACAAATTATTGCAATGATTTTTGTTTGCAAATCAATAATCTATATGTAAAAACAATAGTTTAAATAATGTACTGATCAAAAGATACTCTTACAGTACATATATATTATATAATTGATTATCAATAAATTATATAATATCAAATGAGGACATGCGCTACACTATCTTATAAAGCCATCTTCCATGGCTCTATCATTGGCTGTTATAGGCTTCAATGGAGAAAATTGCTATAGCGTCCCTTCCTACCGCTGGACTTGGAAAAAATTTGGAACGCTTCACGCATTCGCATGTTCATCCATGCACAGGAAGCATGCATGGCTTTGCATAGGATGATGAATTTACAACGTAGTATTAAAAACTACTTGGTACATACCTGTTCTGCTGAACATGCGCTACTGCTTTTGCAATGGCTTCTTTTAAAATAGCTACATTCCACTGCTGTAAAACAGAAATAAAAACAGTAGGCAACACAGCAGCGGTATCCTTATATTGCCCCTCTAAGGCACGTAAAGCAACATCCATAGGGGTGACCATAGCTTGCACTGTATCATGCGTATTGTTTTGTACCGGCTGATCTATTGCATCTATCTTATTAAAAACAAACATAGCAGGGATAGCCGCTGCCCCTATCTCCGCCAATGTACCCTTTACAATATTTATTTGTTCTTGAAAATCAGGATAAGATGCATCTACAACATGTAAAAGCAGATCCGCTTCTTTGATTTCTGTTAAGGTAGATTTAAAACATGCTATCAATGTATGCGGTAACTTCCGAATAAACCCTACTGTATCAGCTAGTAAAAAAACATGCTCCTGCAATACTACCTTGCGTACCGTAGTATCTACCGTAGCAAAAGGTTTGTCATCTGCTAAAACAGATGCCTTAGACAAAAGACGCATGATAGTAGATTTACCTACATTGGTATACCCTATCAACGCTACGCGAATCAACTTGCTGCGAAGCTTGCTTCTTGTAATAGATTGCTGCGCTATATGCGCTAATTTCTTGCGTAAGCAATTAATTTTATACTGGATAATCCTTTTGTCTGTTTCTAGCTCTTTCTCACCAGGACCACGCATCCCTGCACTCCCCCCCTTTTGACTCGAAAGATGGGTCCACATCCTTACAAGCCTAGGTAAAAGGTATTGGTATTGCGCTAATTCTACCTGTGCCTTGGCTTGCTTGGTTTGGGCACGCATAGCAAAGATATTAAGAATCAATAAGTTCCTATCTAATATGCAGCAGGATAATGCGCTTTCTAAATTACGTACCTGCGCAAAGGAAAGCTCATCGTCAAAAATGGCATACCCAATATGCTCTGCTTTAATAAAAGCAGCTATCTCTGCTACTTTTCCTTTTCCTACAAAAGTAGCATTATGTGGATGGGGTAACTTTTGTATAAATTTTTTAACTACGGTTAAGCCCCATGTATCTGCCAAAGAAGCAAGCTCTAGAAGATATTCCTCTGCTTTAGCCAATGGCTGATTGCCGGTAACCAACGCAATGAGAACAGCTGTTTTTGCAGGCTCATTGGCCATCTCCTTAGTCTGATGCGGACTGTGTGCTAGCATAGAATGATTCTTTTATTGTTTAGTACCCTACCTTACAACCTTCCCTAGCAAAGTAGATTTTTCCTAGATGAAATCCAAAAAGACAGCACGCCCTTAGTCCTATTTACTTGGACAAGTTTTTAATCGTATATTTATAGGGTATATTAGGTATATCGGTTTATTACCTTGAGGCAATAATGGATAGTAAGGTTCTATAAATATCCCATGCATCTACCATCCTATTGGGCGGCTTTAAAGCAAGAAACCCTCTCCTTACAAAAACTATGCGGTCTACTGTATCAAGCAGTGATACGAACTATACAGCATCAAAGGGAATGTCAGGCCATAGTTAAACAATTGGTAAGTTTTTATTTTCCAATTGATGCAACAGATTTTATACTCGACACGTTTGTAGTTATTACACCTGCTATACAACACAAACTACTAGAAGCGGTAAACAGAATAAACCAACAGGAACCACTCCAATACATCCTAGGATCAGCCTACTTCGCAGGAAACTATTTTAAGGTAACAGCAGACGTATTCATTCCAAGACCAGAAACAGAAGAATGGGTCACCTACTTAGTAAACCGCATAGCAACGCCAGCTGCTATACTAGACTTAGGTACAGGAAGTGGTTGCATCGCCATCACACTGAAACAACAATTTCCACAGGCAAGTGTAGAGGCCTTAGATATCAGCCAAAAAGCATTGGATATTGCGCGCTATAATGCCCAACAATTAGGTGCAGCCGTAAACTTTATGAAGCTGAACATGCTAACAGATGTGCTGCCTTCCTCCTACTGGTCCCTCATGGTTAGCAACCCTCCCTATGTCCGGAAACAAGAAAAAAAACAGATGCTGCCCAATGTATTAAATTATGAACCGCATTTGGCTTTATTTGTAGATGATGCGGATCCTTTGCTATTTTATAAGCATATCAGCTATTTGGCATGGCACCATTTAAGCTTAAACGGTATACTTTGCCTAGAGATCAACGAAACATTAGGTAAGAAAATCGTAGCTTTGCTACAGCAAAGGGGATTTAACCAAATCGCTTTGCACCGAGATATACACGCAAAAGAAAGATGGGTAATAGCAGTACGTTAACCCAACTATACAATAACCCTTGGTAAAATTATTTAACATTTAAATGCATGCTGTACCTACGTGTCCTCTGCTGTTGCTTTTTGACGCATACCCTGATAGGTAGCATTGCCGTTTTAGGAAACACGACCCCTCCTATAGAAAACACGACCCCTCCTATAGGGAATGCTACAAAAACAGAACCTTCCGCCCAAGAAACGGATACGGAAGCAACAGAAGTTCCATTGGTTAAAACAGTCCCTAAAAATGCGATGGAATCCCTACAATCGCTCTTTATTCCCCAAACCATACAAACTGCCCTCTATAGCCCATTGCTACAACATATAGGTATCCGATTGAATTACCTTGGCTTACTATGCTGCATAGGGGAAAAAAAAGGTTATTATGAGGGTGGTGTAGACGTTTATTGCCGAGGTAATATAGCATGCGCCCTGGATATGGGCTATGCACGTTATAGCAAGGATACGTCAACACCACCTACAAAACATACTGTACAACAAGGCTATGCCACAGGCCTATTGCAATATGTAATGCAGCCCAATCCTATTACCCACGCCTATGTTGGTATAGGATATGGGCAGCAGTTTGTAAATAAGGTCCATTGGGCTAAATTAATTTTAGGTTCTGAATGTAAATTATTTAGAAGAATGCCTGCTCTTTATGGCGGTATGCAACTGGGCCTGACGTTTCCATGGAGCCAGCATAGTGCGCAACCTATTGACATGCCTGGCCATATAATCCTACACGGTATAAACCTAGGCTTAACCTTCTACCTAAAATGGAATTGGACTTTCCTAGAAAAAAGATAACTACCGCGTTTATCTTTACCCGTAGTAGGCATGGATAGGCTTTATGCATACGGGATAATTTATGTAAAGAACAATCATAATTCAAGTAAAAAATATGCATCCTACTACAACTGTCCGCTTTGCGCCTAGCCCAACCGGTGCGTTGCACATAGGGGGCATTCGAACATTATTGTACAATTATCTTTTTGCTAAAAAAAAGGGGGGTACGTTTCTATTGCGTATGGAAGATACCGATAAAAAGCGCCTGATTCCTAGTGCAGAGGCATATATTACAGAAAGTTTACACTGGTTAGGTATTGTTCCAGATGCAGGTCCCTTACAAGGAGGGAAATATGGCCCCTACCGGCAATCTGAACGCACAGCGCTTTACCAGCAGTATTTGCAGCCTTTGCTAGCGGGCGGTTATGCCTATTATGCTTTTGATACAGCGGAAGAGCTTGAAGCACTACGCGAGCGTATGCAAGCAGCTAAGGCAACAACGGCTTCCTATAACGCGGTAAGCCGAGGGGTAATGAAAAATTCCTTTACACTGCCTGCATCCATTGTTACAGAATGGATTGCATCGGGAAAACCATATGTAATACGTTTAAAAATGCCCCATAAAGAAACGATACGTTTTTATGATCTCCTCCGTGGTTGGGTAAAAGTAGAGACCGCTACACTGGATGATAAAGTGTTGCTGAAGGCAGATGGACTCCCTACCTATCATTTTGCTAATGTAATAGACGATTACCTGATGCAGGTTACCCATGTTATCCGTGGAGAAGAATGGTTGCCTTCTACCCCTCTGCATGTATTGCTTTACCGTTACTTAGGATGGGAAGCAGCTATGCCTCAATTTGTACACCTCCCCTTGCTATTATCGCCTGATGGAAAAGGTAAATTAAGCAAACGACATGCTGATCAATATGGATTCCCTGTTTTTCCTATTGCTTGGGAGTCGGAAGATCTTACCGTCAAGGAGGGCTTTAGAGAAAAGGGCTATTTGCCAGAGGCAATATGGAACTTCTTAGCTTTACTTGGGTGGAACCCTGGTAACAGCCAAGAAGTTTTCACTAAAGAAGCATTAATAGAGGCATTTTCATTAGAACGATTAGGCAAATCAAGCGTACAATTTGATATAACCAAGGCCAACTGGTTTAACCGGCAACATATACAAAAACAACCAGCGGTACAGTGGGTAGGCTATTTCCAAACAGCAGCTGCTAAGGAGCATATCTATCCCAGTGAAACAGAGGCCATAGCTATTTGTACAGTAGTACAAGAGCGGGTTACCTTCCCAGAAGATTTCTGGAAGGAAGGCAGCTGTTTTTTTCTAGAACCGCTTACCTATGATGCAAACCTGCTCCAACAAAAGTGGAATAAACAAACAGAAGCACTACTTCTTTGCTTCATGCAAGCGCTTGTCCTGCTTACCAAATGGGAGGATTGCACGCTTAAGCAGACCTTGCAATCGGTTATACAGGGACAACCCCTTGCTGCTTTCCTGCCTATATTGCGTATGGCTTTAACAGGACGCAAAACGGGTCCAGACTTAATAGCCATTATGAGATGCATGGGAAAAGAAATTACATATAAACGCATCCATAGCTTCTTAGCACAGATGTCTAACCAAACAGCCAGGTAAACCTACCTATACCTGGCTTTTCCCCTAACGGCTGCAGGCTTTAAACAAAAACAAGGTATCATTTTTAACAGTTCTTTTAAGGACAGATGGAAAGGGTAAGGAAGTGGAATGCTTAACTATTATCTTTTAATCTTTTGGCGTACTAATACAAACTTGTTCTCTTAGCAATGTTTTGTTCTGTTCATCCAAGACAATAATTGTAATGATAAGGGAACCTTTTATTTGCTTCAAATGTATTTCCATATTTTGCATGGCATTCCAAACAGCATAGAGCGAATCAACACATCTTTCCATGGTACAAGAAATCCCCCATTGGCGCATAACACTGGTTACCTCTTCAACTACAAAGCATAAATTTCTCTGCTTATCCCGGTCTGTTGAACCAAGTCGTGTGGTTAACACAAGGAAATTGATCGCATCTGTATGTTCTAACCAGAAATTTTCCACTTAGTTTGTAGTTTTAAATAAATACATTATATATGCAAAAACCAATGATATATACAAATAGTTTAATTCAAGTAAAAAACACTTTCCCAACGACCATAAACAGGGCTTCTCCTTTCGATCTATAAACGCATACACCACAATATAACTGAATTACAATACAAAAACATATAAAAAGCTTCCATAGCAAATGCCGTAATAGCTATGTAGTGGGACACAGCTTAATAGTATGCCGCTTTTGCGTCCTCTGCTACAAAAGATAGCGCCTAAAATAGCAGCTACAACAGCAAAGGTCCTAGGAAATTTCTATAACACTCCTAAGAGGGGCCTGGCAAAACCTTACCCACTAAGCATAATCAGCTTATACCCAGCCCTTGGCATTTTAAGCAAAGATAGAAAGAATTGCAAAAAACTAAGAATTTGTATGCGTTTCGCTTAACGCACGCAGCGAGTAGGGGGCAGACGCTGTTATAAAAAGTCAGAACCATTTAAAATCAGCAGGATAAAATAAAAAACTCCCAGACAACAGCTATTGATTGCCTGGGAAGTATTTTAGGGAAATAGGCGGCAGATGCCTTACATCATACCTCCCATGCCATTGCCCATTGGAGGGGAAGGCATCGCCTTTTCATCCTCAGGATTATCTACTACTACGGCAGCCGTTGTAAGCAGAAGAGATGCAATGGAAGCTGCATTCTCTAAAGCAAGTCTAGTTACCTTTGTAGGATCGATAATCCCTGCCCCATAGAGGTCTTCAAACTGCTCTGTACGTGCATTGTACCCAAAGGAATCTTTCCCTTCTTTAACCCGCTGTACTACTACAGAGGCTTCGCCTCCTGCATTGTCTACAATGGTTCGCAAGGGAGCCTCTAACGCAGAACGCAAGATATTTATACCGGTTCTTTCATCTGCATTGCTCACCGTTAAAGCATCTAATACGCCAGATGTAGCAGCACGCAATAAAGCCACCCCACCACCTGGTACAATACCTTCCTGAACCGCAGCACGCGTAGCATGTAAGGCATCATCTACACGATCTTTCTTTTCTTTCATCTCTACTTCCGTAACTGCACCAATGTATAAGATGGCTACCCCACCAGATAATTTTGCTAAACGTTCCTGTAGCTTTTCTTTATCATACTCAGAGGTAACATGCTCTATTTGCGCTTTAATGGAAGCTATTCTAGCCTCAATGTCTTTTTTGTTACCTGCTCCATTAACAATGACAGTGCTATCCTTATCAATGTTTACTTTTTCAGCGGTACCCAAATCTGTTAAAGAAGCGGTTTCTAGTTTACGTCCTTTTTCTTCAGAAAGCACATTACCTCCTGTCAATATGGCAATATCCTCTAGCATTGCTTTTCTTCTATCCCCAAACCCAGGTGCTTTCACAGCTGCCACACGGAGCAGACCACGCATTTTATTTAAAACAAGGGTTGCCAATGCTTCGCTCTCTATGTCTTCAGCAATACATAGCAATGGCTTGCCACTTTGCGCAACTGCTTCTAAAATAGGAAGCAGATCTTTCATGGTGGAAATCTTCTTATCACAAATCAATATATAGGGATTCGCTAGCTCCACTTCCTGCTTCTCTGTATTGGTTGCAAAATAGGGAGATAAGTAACCGCGATCAAATTCCATCCCTTCTACTACTTTTACTTCCGTTGCGGTACCTTTGGCTTCCTCAACCGTAATAACACCATCCTTCCCTACTTTTTCCATAGCATCTGCAATCATCTTGCCAATCTGGCTATCATTGTTAGCAGAAATAGTAGCTACCTGCTCTATTTCTTTAGAGTTATGGATTTTTTTAGAAGATTCCTGTAGCTTACCAACGACAGCACCCACTGCCTTGTCAATCCCCCGCTTAACATCCATCGGGTTCGCACCAGCTGCTACATTCTTAATACCATGTGTAAAAATAGACTGGGCTAAAAGTGTAGCAGTAGTGGTTCCATCTCCAGCATTATCTGCTGTCTTAGAAGCAACCTCTTTAACCAGTTGCGCACCCATGTTCTCTACAGGATCCTTGAGGGTAATTTCCTTGGCCACTGATACCCCATCTTTTGTAATACTGGGTGCACCAAATTTTTTATCCAAAATTACATTTCTTCCTTTTGGTCCTAATGTAACTTTCACGGCATTAGCCATGGTATCCACACCCTTTTTAAGCTTATCACACGCTTCTGAATCAAAAATTATATTTTTTGCCATTGTATAATGCGTTTTTAAAGTTATAATGAGTTGATTGCTTATTCACGATTAAGAAATAGCATAAATGTCAGATTCTCGCATGATTAAATAAAGCTGGCCATCTATATGTATCTCTGTACCACCATATTTACCATACAATACCTGATCCCCTACCTTAACCGTCATAGGTTCCTCTTTCTTACCGGGACCTACTGCTACCACCTCTCCTTTCTGAGGTTTTTCCTTAGCACTATCAGGGATGATAATACCTCCTGCTGTTTTCTCTTCGGCCGCTGCAGGCGCTACTAGCACCCTATCAGCTAGCGGTTTGATGTTAATTGTACGCATATCTAAATAATAAATTATTGTCTTACTAAGATAACTATAAACACTATAGTAAACAGATACACGCGCTGCTAGTATACCTAACAGCTGTGCATCTCTACTACATCATATTTCATGCCAAACAATGCTGAATGGCTTCCTAACGCCTATCTCTCCCTATGACTGACTAATTGTCAGTTGGACAGAGGAGAGGATATGTTGTACTATAATATATAACCCTGTAAAATTTTTCCTAAATTAATGGCATTTGACAGAGAATACTATCCCAATCCCAAATGAACCTTGTGTTAGCATCCTTAGGGCTTACGTCCACTAAAGTAATAAACGATTACCGTATAGCCTGTGAAAGTAGAGCGGCTAGTTTACTGGCACGCAAAGAAGTCTTTGCTGGAAAAGCCAAATTCGGCATCTTTGGAGATGGGAAAGAGGTCGCCCAATTGGCCATGGCTACCTATTTTCAACCGGGTGATTGGCGCGCTGGTTACTATAGGGACCAAACCTTTATGTTTGCCATCGGTGCCTTAACGCTGCAACAATACTTTGCTCAGCTCTACGCGCATGCTTCCATAACCGCCGATCCAGCCTCCGGTGGTAGAATGATGAATAGCCACTTTGCCACTAGATTCATAGATGAACAGGGCAATTGGCTCCCTCAGCTAACTAGTAAAAACGTCTCCGCTGATCTCTCCTGTACAGCTGCACAGATGCCGCGGTTGTTAGGACTAGCCTATGCTTCTAAACTATACCGCTCTCCTGCTTTCCGTAAGGTTCAAAGCCATTTCTCTTATGAAGGAAATGAGGTGGCTTTTGGTACTATTGGTGACGCTAGTACTTCGGAAGGGATGTTTTTTGAAGCAATAAATGCAGGAGGGGTATTGCAACTGCCTATCTGTATTGCTGTTTGGGACGATGGATATGGTATATCTGTTCCGCAACGTTACCATACAACCAAAGCATCTATCTCCACTGTTTTAGCTGGTTTCCAAAAAAATTCTACCCAACCTGGCTATGAAATATTTGTTGCCAAAGGGTGGGATTATCTGGATTTATGCAGGGTCTATCAACAAGCAGTAGCGATTTGCCGAAAAGAACACCAACCTGTATTGATTCATGTTAAAGAAATGACGCAACCACAGGGGCACTCTACTTCTGGTTCTCATGAGCGCTATAAATCAGCAGCACGCTTAAATTGGGAGAGGAATTACGACTGCATCGTAAAAATGGCTGAGTGGATAGTGGAAGAGGCAATCGCTACGCAAGCAGAAATTGATGCCATACAATTAGAAGCAGAACAAAAAGTAAGGAGCGCACAACAGGCAGCTTGGCACGCCTTATTAGCGGCCTATGAACAAGAAAAACAGCCGCTCATTGCTTTACTGCAAGAAATCATATTGCCCACAACAATAGAAAAGTGTAATCCCTTACCGGCTATTATACAAGATTTAACTACGTTATCCCCTGTACATTATTTAGATATAACCCGGGCTGCCCATAAAGCGCTTTATGTATTGCGCGATGTCCCTTATATAAATAAAAAAAAACTGCATGCTTGGTGGCATAAACATAAAAGGGATAATACAAAAAGGTTTAACAGCAATCTGTATAGTTCTACTAGCTTAGCTGGTTTACATGTAAAAAGCCAACCACCTATTTATACAGACCACCCCTCACAAGTAGATGGCAAGGAAATCCTCAACCGTTGTTTTCATGCTTTATTTGAACGGGACGAGCGTGTTTTTGCGATCGGACAAGATTTAGGAAAAATAGGAGACGTTAACCAAGGTTTTATAGGTATACAAGAACGGTATGGAGCGCTACGTGCAACGGATACAGGGATCCGAGAATGTACCATGATTGGGCAAGGTATTGGCGCTGCTATGCGTGGCTTAAGGCCTATTGTGGAAATACAATACCTAGATTATCTGCCGTATGCTTTACAGATTTTATCAGACGATTTGGCAACGCTACACTATAGAACCAATGGCGGACAGAAGGCACCTATGGTTATCCGTACACGTGGTCACCGTTTAGAGGGCATGTGGCATGCTGGTTCTTACATGGCCAGCATTATCCACGCCTTGCGCGGTATCTATGTGCTGGTTCCGCGTAATATGACACAAGCCGCCGGCTTTTATAATACCATGATGCAAGCAGACGATCCAGCACTAATTGTAGAATGTTTAAATGGGTACCGCCTAAAAGAACCTATGCCTTGTAACCTAGCTGAGGTAACCATACCCATAGGCGTACCAGAAATATTGCGTGCGGGCAGTACTATTACAGTAGTAACCTATGGTGCTATGTGTCAAATTATTTGTGCAGCAGCCACACAGCTTGCTGCTTTAGGTATCGAATGTGAAGTAATCGATGTGCAGACGCTACTACCTTTTGATAGGCACCATCGCATTGTTCAATCGTTAGCCAAAACCCATCGCATTGTTTTTGCTGATGAAGATGTCCCCGGTGGTACTACCGCTTATATGTTGCAACAAGTGTTAGAAGAGCAAGGAGGGTATAACCTATTAGCAATGCCACCGCTCACGATTAGCAGCAAACCCCACCGCCCCGCCTATGGGGATGATGGGAATTATTTTTCTAAACCCAATGTAGAAGAAGTCGTCTCAAAAATTTATGGGATGATGCATCAGATGGATCCTTTTGCTTACCCTTCCATTCTACCCTAAACTTGCCTTTTGTTGCCATCAGGAAAGCAGCGCTTCCCTTTACCGGAATTCCCAAATTATTAGCTTGTGTTATAGTGGCTTGCGATTGCCGCATAAGCTGCGCTTAGGGAGTATTTTAATTGGTAGAATCAATTACTCATAGAAGCCAAGAACTCCTCATTATTTTGTGTCCCACGCATTTTCTTTAAAAGGAAATCCATCGCTTCAATGGCACTCATATCTGCCATTATATTACGAAGTATCCAGATACGTGATAATTCTTCTCTAGACATCAACAACTCTTCCCGTCGGGTACCGGAAGCAGGTACGTCAATAGCTGGATAAATACGCTTATTAGCCAGCTTACGATCCAACTGTAATTCCATATTACCTGTACCTTTGAATTCCTCAAAAATTACCTCATCCATCTTAGAACCTGTATCAATAAGTGCCGTAGCAAGAATCGTAAGCGATCCTCCATGCTCTACATTGCGTGCTGCCCCAAAAAATCGTTGCGGCTTATGCAATGCATTGGCATCAATACCACCAGAAAGTATTTTTCCAGAAGAAGGACTGACGGTATTATGTGCCCGAGCCAATCGCGTAATAGAATCTAGTAAAATTACTACATCACGGCCACATTCTACCATTCTTTTTGCTTTTTCTAAAACAATATTAGAAACTTTCACATGACGCTCTGCTTGCTCATCAAAGGTAGAAGCAATAACTTCTGCCTTTACACTGCGCGACATATCCGTAACCTCTTCCGGCCGTTCTCCAATTAAAAGTACAATCAAATAGACCTCTGGATGGTTGCCAGCAATGGCATTGGCTATCTCTTTTAATAATACGGTTTTACCAGTTTTAGGCTGTGCTACAATCATACCGCGTTGTCCCTTCCCAATAGGAGAGAAAAGATCCATAATACGGGTAGAATATTGTGTAGCCCCATTGGAAATATTTAATTTTTTATTAGGAGAAAGCGGTACAAGATGCTCAAAGGGAATCCGGTTGCGTCCCTCTTCTACCGTTATGCCATTCATGGAAACTACCTTTAAAAGGGCAAAATACTTTTCCCCTTCTTTAGGAGCTCGTATCACTCCATGAACCGTATCCCCTGTTTTTAAATTAAATAATTTGATTTGTGAGGGAGAGACATACACATCATCTGGACTAGCTAAATAATGATAGTCTGAGGAACGTAAGAACCCATAACCATCTTGCATAATCTCTAATACACCTTCCCCTTCAATCGTCGTATCTAAATTATTTAGCCCAGCTGATTCCTTCTTATTTTGCTTGTCATTCAATGTTATGATTCCTTTGGGCTCATTTGTATGAGGCATAGCAGCAGAAGATCGCTCACTTACGCCTTTATCTTCCACCTTTAGGGTTTCTCCTGTTCCGTTATGGGTTACCGATCCATCACTGGCGATTTGTGCCGATTTGGTTCTTAGATAGCTTCTTCTGCCAGCCAATGAGGGGGCATGCCCTTTAACCTGTGTAGGAGGATCAGTAACCCCATTGCTCTTCTTGCGTGATGCATCACTAACAGGAGCTATAGCTTGTTGATCTAATATTTTATAAATCAATTCCTCCTTTGAAAGTGTTTTATAATTCTTCACTTTAAACTTTTCTGCTATTTCGCGTAATTCAGAGAGCAACTTCTGATTAAGCGCTTCGATATTGTACATGATTAAATAGTCTGTATGTTTTGATAAAATCTAGTATACTTATTTTGATGAAATAGGAGCCATCCATAAATCATCTTTTATGATTTTATTAAATAAAAAAATGATTAACAATATCTTTACTATACTGGTAGGATCCTGTACCACTTTTAAGCGTATGAAGCATACAATTCTTTTGGACCCATTCTAACTTTGATTTTACAGCTATATACCTAGAACACAGAAACAATAATGAATCAGTGTATACTATAGCTTATAGAAAATTAAGTTGATTAATAGAAGCAATAACTGGTATAAGTATAATAAGGATGAATAGTAACACAAAATTTTACGTACCTTTACTACGAAAACCCAGTATGAGCAAGTATACAACTATATTTTGAATAAATCAAGTTTTTTACACTTTCTCTGGTTTAAACCTACGCACAGTAATTCGTATTCCGCTCTAGTAATGCATACAGTATACAATAGATTATTTAACTTTTCCCCTTTTAAAAGGGGAGGCCATTGTCTTTTTAAAAATTTACCATATTCAACCACCCCATTCCTTTCGATCTAAGCTACGGTATTGGATTGCTTCTGCCAAATGCATTTCTAATATAGGTTCACTTTCTGCTAGATCAGCAATAGTTCTGGCTACTTTTATAATTCTATCATACGCTCTTGCCGAAAGACCTAATTTTTCCATAGCCACTTGCAATAATTTTTTACCTGCTTGGGGAAGTGGGCAGAATCGTTTAATCATCTGCAGAGACATATGCGCATTGATGTAACCGTGTGGGTAATGCTGAAAACGTTGCCTTTGCATGGTTCTGGCATGTATTACTCGTTCGCGCACCCTACTGCTTGCTTCTCCTTTCTCGTTACTCGTTAACGTTTGAAAAAGCAGAGGGGTGACCTCTACGTGAAGATCTATTCTATCTAATAAGGGTCCGCTAATTTTATTAAGATAACGCTGAACGGCAAGCACACTACATACACATGCTTTGTCAGGATGGTTGTAATAACCACAGGGACAAGGATTCATACTAGCAATAAGCATAATTTTAGCTGGGAATTCAACAGTGCATTTGGCTCTGGCAATAACCACTTTACCCTCTTCGAGCGGTTGGCGCAATACTTCCAATACATTGCGTTTAAATTCTGGCAATTCATCTAAAAACAAAACCCCATGGTGTGCCAAGGAAATTTCCCCAGGAGCGGGAAAGCTACCACCTCCTACCAATGCGACGTCACTAATGGTATGGTGTGGCGCGCGAAAAGGTCTACGCGTTAAAAGTCCACAGGAAGCATCCAAACGACCTATTACAGAATAAATTTTAGTAGTTTCTAGTGCTTCAGCTAAAGTAAATGGGGGAAGAATAGAAGGCAATCGCTTGGCTAGCATCGTTTTGCCTGATCCGGGAGGGCCTATCATCATAACGTTATGGCCACCTGCTGCGGCAATTTCCAATGCCCGCTTTATATTTTCTTGTCCTTGTATATCTGAAAAATCCACCTCATATCCCTTCGCACACGTTTCCAGTAGCTGATCAACCTCTACTGTTATGGGCAGTATGCTGCACTTCCCCTCTAAGAAGGCAATGGCTTCTGTAATATGGCTTATGGCAACGACCTCTAACTGTTCCACCACAGCTGCTTCTGTCCCATTTTTAGCTGGCACAATAATCCCTTTAAAGCCTCTTGCATGGGCTTCTATAGCCATGGGTAAGATGCCCTTCACTGGTCTAAGGCTCCCATCTAAAGCTAACTCACCCATAATAGTATAGGAAGCTAAATGTAATAAATGGCATTGTGCAGAGGCATGTAAAATGGCCAATGCAATAGGTAAATCATAAGCCGACCCTTCCTTCCGTATAGCTGCTGGTGCTAGGTTTACAATCACACGTTGACGGGGCATGGCATAGTGTATCTGTTTTAGTACAGACTCAATGCGATGCTGGCTTTCCTTAATGGCACTATCCGGCAACCCTACCATAAATAAACTGGTTCCGCTTACAATGCTTACCTCTATAGAAATGATGGAAGCATTTACACCATATACGGCACTACTGAAAGATTGCGTAACCATTCTACCTAAACATAACCCTATTCTACTATAATAAGATAATAATTTTTCTTGCCTTTCTGTACCAATAGATAACGGCCATGCAATAAAGGAATGGTCGGTTTCTGATAAGGATCTGTAACCAGCGTCTTATTCACCATGATACCACGTGCATTTATCATGCGTTTTGCATCTGATTTAGAGGCAGTAATCATGCCTTCTGTAGCCATAGATAAAAGGGACATTACGCTATCTACTGTATCCCATACCGTTCGCGCAATAGTAATTTTAGCAATAGCCGCACAAACGGTTAATAAATCAGCCTCATCTAATGCATAAAGCGCTTCTACAGAGGAAGCATTTCCAAAAAGAATAGCAGAACAAGCCATAGCTTTCCTACAGGCTTCCTCTGAATGAACCATAGTAGTTACGATTTTAGCTACTGTTTGCTGCAAAAGACGTGTCTCTGGCTTAGCACAATGGGCTACGATTAGTGTCTCTAGCTCTTCTTTACTACAAAACGAAAAGATTTTAATTAATTTTTCAGCTTCCCCATCCGTGCAATTTAATAAGAATTGATAGAGCGCATAAGGAGAAGTTTTAAGAGGATCCAACCATATATTGGTCCCCGTTGCTGTCTTGCCAAATTTGGATCCATCTGCACGGGTAAGCAATGGAGATGTTATTGCGAAGGCTTGTCCTTGTGCTTTTTTACGAATAAGCTCTATGCCGGTGGTTAGATTTCCCCACTGATCAGCTCCACCCATCTGTAAGGTTACGCCTTGATTGGTATAGAGGTAATAAAAATCAAAACCTTGTAAGAGCTGATAGGCAAATTCTGTATAAGAGATCCCTTTTTCAAGCCGTTTTTTTACACTATCCTTAGACAACATATAGCCCACAGGTATATGCTTCCCTACATCACGCAAAAAAGGTAAAAAAGAAAAATCTTTTAACCAATCCAGGTTATTGAGCAAAACGGCTTTATTGTTCCCATTCGAAAAATCTAAGAACTGTTTCAACTGCTGCCCTATACAAGCTTCATTATAGCGAATTTCTTCTTCTGATAGCAGCATGCGTTCTTGGGCACGCCAAGAGGGATCCCCAATCATAGCTGTAGCCCCTCCTACCACTACAACAGGTTTATGACCTGCTTCTTGGAAGTGCTTGAGCAACATTAAGGTCACTAAATTACCTAAATGTAAGGAAGGAGCAGAAGGATCAAAACCAATGTAACCAGTAACCATACCGCTATTGAGATGCTCCTCTACACCAGGCACCATGTCATGGATCATACCACGCCAGTGTAAATAGGCAACAAAATTTTTCATATAATCTTTTAAAATATGCTATAATTAAATTAAAATAAGGAAATCTAATAAAGCATTGTAAAAAATTAGGCTCCTCCTGGGACGTGTTCAATACCTGCCTTATTTGCGCTATAAATAGGTTGTATCATTCGATTATTCTATTGAATTGCTATTATGCTAGATGTACTTGCGCCCATTACTAAGGTAATGATAAATAAATGTATTATTACTATTAATGTTTCATACCAATAGTAAAGATTTGCCATCTATTCCACGTTCAAGCTGACTTTGGGGGTAGTCTTCCGTTCCACTAGGCACGACACTACAACCCTACGAAGCTATGCGATAGGACTTATCCGTCTTTCTATCGATCGCATCTTAAGTAAGCGTAGAACGTTTGGTTAGATAGTATGCTTCTTTCGCCCGCATTAGTTTTTTTTCGTCTAACGTAGCGTCTTTGTATGTAAGTAAATGCAACAAACCATGTAGCATAACCCTATAAAGCTCTCTTAGAAAAGCTTCTTGATACATTGCTGCATTCTCTTTTATGCGTTCTATACTGATATAAATATCTCCGTAAATGGTTTTTTCTTTTGTAGCATAATCAAATGTAATTACATCGGTCAACGTATCATGATTCAAATAATGCTTATTATAGCCATGTAAATAGGAATCGGAACAAAAAATAAAATTAAGCTGCTCTAAAGCGTAGCCTTCTTGCTCTATAACAGCTTGTAACCATAACGAAATTTCTTTTTTCCGCTTTAGCTTAAAGTTGATATCCTCTGAAAAATAATCAATAGATTGATGCATAAAGGAACATTAACAAAGGGAACAAAGTAGTAGCCGCAGCTAGTAGTTTATTTACAGCAATTTTATAAAACTGCTGTGCGCACGTAAGCGTTATCCTGAAGCAGGTGGCAGCCGCTGGTAAAATGCAAAACAGCCTGGGTTGGATTGGATACAAACTATATCTCTATAAGGTTCCAGAAGCGTTGCATCGCTTTTGTATAAGATAAAAAAGCAAGGTTTATCAATGGGTCCCGTTAAAAGCCATGAAAGATTCGCCTCTTTTAATCCATTTTGCAGTGATTTATGGGTATAGAAATGTGGTGCAGCAGCTTTAAAACCAAGGGGAACCATATACACATCTTGGTCTTGATGGGTCCTACAAAAATCTACAACTGCTTTTTGCGTATAGGATTCTATCTTAGGGGCTATACGGTTTAAAAGTAGGGCCAATACTAGAAGGGGTACACAAACTATGCTCCCAACAAAGCGATACAACTGTTTTTTTACAGCAGCATGCAAAGCTATCCCACTACCTATGAGGTAGCATAGGCCAGGGAGACTATCCCAACAGTTCCATACTACTGCTGTTTCCAATGCATAAAGTATATCTTGATTCAGTATCCAATCTATAAACCATGCTTTGTGCTGCATAAGCCAAGGTAGCAGAAGTAAGCAGCCTCCTACTGTGGTACCCACCCCTATAAAGCTGATTAAGATCCACCGCGGTATAGCACGTTTTTGTTCTATATGCTGGGATAAAAAATCAGCTGCAAAAAAAGTTATAGGGAAATAGGTCATAGAACTATAATGCACAATCTTTGTACCTACCAAAGTAAAAACAAAGAGCACAACTACTCCTACAGCTTGCATAGCAGCCGCAAAATAGGATGTTCGGATCCAATGTTTTCTTTTTAAAAAAAAGGCAATAGCAAAAAGGGAAGAGGGAAAGCAACCGAGAACAAGTACCCAATAGTGGTAATACCAAGCCTGCTGATGCGTCGCAACAGGTTGCTGGTAGAGCATCCAATGGTATGACCAAAATTCCTTTATAAATACGGTTCCATTATGGTAAATCTCTGGAACAAGCCAGCAGGCGAACAGCGTAACGGCTATGAGCAATACGCCTATAAGTTGCTGGAAGGAGAAAGGAATCCCGCTAAACCAAATAGCGGATAAGGCAAATGTAGCAACGGGTATAACAGCACCAATAGGACCCTTAATAAGCAATGCAAGCCCCATACACAGCCCTGCTCCTCCTCTATACAACCAAATTTGCTTACGACCGGTAGCTGTAAAGGATAAAAAATAGAGAGACAGCAACAAACAATAATTCAACCAAGGATCCATAATGGCTGTTTTAAAGTAGAAATGAGGTAAAAAACTACTGCCATACAAGCACATCCATAGCCAACCAAATTTACTATTTTGGTATTTTTTGCCTATGTGGTATAAGGTACAGAGTGTAAGCAACCCACATAACAAATTGGGAAAACGAGCACCTATTTCGTTCATACCCCAAAGGTGCATGCTAGCTGCCTGAATCCAAAAGAAAAGGGGTGGTTTTTCATATAGTGGCTTAAAATGAAAAGTCACCTGGCTATAACGACCTGTAAGCATCATTTCCCTAGTAATCTCAGCAAAATAGAGCTCATCTAAATCAAAAAGCGATACGCTACCGATGCCTAAGGAAAAAATTAGGCCAAAAATAAAAAGTGTACCAATGAGGAATATATAAGATGGCTTTCGAAACAGTTGCATGCTTAACTTTAGGATGAACTTTTAATTACTACTAGCATAAACATAAATTTATAGTAAACTTCTTTTATATTAGCATACGTAGGTATATAACTGCAAGAGAGGATAGGTTATTCCCTTTACTTTAGCAATAGGTTTTGCAACAGTATGCGCTTAGGGTACCACAGGGTATACTACTGTCAACCATACAATTACACATAAAATTTGAAACATGCATCTATGACTGGATGTGTCTGTCAGGCACGTGGTAGCATTCACTTAATCATTGGGCCGATGTTTAGTGGTAAGACAACAGAGCTTTTTCGCCTTACCAAGCGTTATATTTTAGCAGGTAAAAAAACGATACTGGTGAAATATGCCAAGGACAAGCGGCACAATACTGACATGGCCACTACCCATGACAGGGTTCATAGGGAAGCATTTTCCACATTACGCATAAAAGATGTATACAACAGCATCATCAATTATGATATTATTGGCATTGATGAAGGGCAATTTTTCCCTGATATAGTACCTTACGCACAAAAATTAGCCAATCAGGGTAAAACGCTACTCATTGCAGCACTGAATGGGGATTACCTTCAAAAACCATTTCGACCTATTGCTACCCTACTTGCACAGGCCGAACGGATTGAAAAGCTAAATGCTGTTTGTCAGCTTTGCGGTCATTCTGCCTCTTTCACTTACCGTATCATTGCTCGTCCTGAACGCGAATTAATTGGAGGGATAGAAAGTTACCAAGCCGTTTGCCGCCTTTGCTATAGGGATTTGTATAAAAAGAAAAGCGTCATAGAACAGGAAAACGCTCGATCAGCAATTTAAAACGTCTTATCAGGCGGTGCGGCAGCATATACCAAGCATTTTTCCTTAAAAAAAGTCTCCTGAAAAAATAGCTGAAGCGCATACAGCTGCATACAAGCGGGAAGGGTTGTAGGTTGCCCAGTAAGGTATAGCATGCCATTGGGCAGGCTATTTTTTTGTTCTTTAGCTATTTTACTTTTTGACCATTTATAAAATGTTTCCAAATTGGATACAGCTCTTCCTACTACAAAATCATAAGCCTGCTCTAGGCTTTCTTCTCTTCTGCAAATTACGGTAACATTGGAAAGTCCTAATTCCATTGCAATGGCTTGCACTGCTTTTATTTTTTTACCTATGGCATCAACCAAATGAAATTGTACTTCGGGAAATGCAATAGCCAGCGGAATACCTGGGAATCCGCCTCCTGTTCCTAGATCCAATACCATCGTATGGGGAACAAAAGTAATGACTTTTGCAATGGCTAATGCGTGTAATACATGATGCAAATACAACTGATGGATGTCTTTTCGGGAAATAAGATTAATTTTGCTATTCCAATCGCCATAGAGCAAATCCAAACGATTTAAAAGTGCTATTTGATCAGCAGTAAACGCTGGAAAATAGTGTATTATACGCGCAAACTGTTCCTGTCGGTTCATATTTAAGCGTTAGGTTACTTGTAGTTTTAGCTTTTTACTTCCTTGGCTGCTATCTCCTAGATTGCCAGCAATTACTTGTAGCTTTTACGCCACAATTCCAAAAACCAAAAGCAGCCGCCTTGCCACTACGCTACCGGACAATATAGCGCCTAGCAGCATACCTTCTGGCAAATATACTTACTAAAACTTAAAGCAAGAATGAAGATTTATAATGTATTTAATATAGCTCCTATAACCCAAAGCAACATACCCTACAATGCATGTGCCTAACTACTCCCTAATTAATAGGCTATTTTATTTAATCCCGCTACCCCCGCTACAATGGCTCGCTTAGCCTTCCTTTCTTTCCAAATATTCTCCCCATACCCCATTCAACCCAATTGCAATAGGCTATTTTAGCTTGTAATGCGATTGATTACGAGGCCTATAGCTATAGTCAAAATTACCTGGTTGCAAGGGATAGCCATACAATTGATCCACAGACGTTTCTTTATCTAGGGCCTGGTTACTACCAAAGTATCCTTTCAAATAATTTTCTCTCGTATAGCATTCGGCATCTGGGAAGGCAGCTACAGCACTTTCCTCAATGCCGTTTACAACCACGTCTATCCATTTTAATTTCTTAGCCTGATCTGCATATTCTTTCCAATCACCACTACTATTTTTTTGATACAGCTTAGCATCTAATGCTTTAAGCGATATGCCCATTTTTTTAGCTACACGTCCACCTAAACGCTTCCATGTTTGTATCAGGTCATTATGGAACTCCTCTGCTTCCCGTACATTCAAATAAAAAGAAAAGTTATAAGGCTGATGATGCAAGATTGTTGCATTGGGAAGGGCATAAGATTTGGGTGCCAATGTAGCAATGAGTGCAGCCCCAGAAGCAGCATACTCCCTTACTACTACATAGACCGGTGCCTTACTATGCTCAATAGCTTGTAAAATATTAAATAAACCAAATACCTCTCCACCTGGTGAACGACCGATTACTAGGAAAATAGGATAAAAGCTATTCTTATTATTAAAAAACTGAATCTGATCTACTATATAATTTGCTTTCCACGATGTAATACACCCATCTAACTTGACACAACGGTCAGAAAGAACCAATACATTATCCTTTTTACGCAAGGGGTTTTTTAAATAGGTAGGTTTCGTTTCAATACATTTACTACGTTCTGTTTTAGCATTAAGTACCTCTATCTCTGCTTGTAAATGATTTTTAGTTTCCTGCAATAGCTGTGCTTGCCCTTTTTTCAATTGCATTTCCTTTTCCAATTCCGCCAGCTGAATGCTATACTGCTCCATTTTTTTTGCAAACCTAGCCTGTGCTAACTCCAGTTCCATCACTAGCTTTTCTTTTTCCATGCGCAGCGACTGCATGGCCTTATTATGGGCCTCCTGGAGCGTCTCTTCTTCCGCTTCCTTAGATAAGCGCCTGCGCTCTTTTTCAAGGCGAAGCTGTTCAATTTGTGCCATTATACCGGCTAATTTCTTTTCCAGCAATGCCCGATTTAACGCATTCTCTTGCGCTAATTCTTTTTGCAAAGACTCTTTACTTACATCAGCAGCACGGAGCTTAACAGCGGCTACCTCCTGAGGAAGGGGAGATACAACTACCGTTTCCTTTCCCTCTTTTTTAGCTTTTACATCTTTAGCTATTGCTGTATCCTGAACTGATAGCAATAAACCAAATAGGAATAGCAATCCACACCTTAACCTCTGCTTACAGGGCATATTTGAAAATGATAACATAATTGTCCCATTAAAATTTTAATCCTATGTTGTTGGTGGTTATACCCTACGCTTAAACTTAGGGTTTTTTATTATATAATGCTAAACCTATACCCAACTTAAACCATCATACACAGTTGTCCGGCTAGGACTCGAACCTAGAATCTTCTGGACCAAAACCAGACGTGTTGCCATTACACTACCGGACAATATTAAGCAATAGCAGCTATTCCAGCTACATAGGAAGCATCTAATCTTATTAGACCCCGTTTAGTCTACGAATATATACATTTAACCATAAAAAGCAAAACATTGCAGCCCTATGTACTGGAACCCTGTCTAATATTATTTGGATCCGTTGCTTATCGTTTTGTTCAGGAACCGCTTCTTAAAATTACCCAGATCATTAGTTAGATCCTCTATACCCTGCTTCGCAGTACTCAAGTTCCATCCACATCTCTCTATTATACAAACAAATTCTTCTTCGTTAACCCGTTCATCTTTATCCAGCATCCGCTGATTTATATCCAAATGTACTTTAGCCCTATTCAACCGATTCAAGCAATCAGATTTCTTCTTCAAATGATCCTTTGGCAAATAATACAACTTTTGTAACAAGTCATTCATAGTACTTCCCTGTCTTTGAATTTGATTACATTGTTCTTTCAGTTCCGGCTGCTTCCCCTCGAGCTTCTGCAATAATTGTCTTCTCGCATTCACCAGATCGTCGTATAAACGTCGTAACCTCCAACTCGCCAGATCGTGGTATAAATTTAGATCTGTAGAATGCAGCTCCCCCTGTTTCTGTTTTATGTTTATTATATTGCGCTCCCATTCATTGTTTAAAGCAATATAATTTTCAAGCTCTTCTTGTTGAAACTGCTGCTGAAACCAGGTTAAAAGTTCCTTATCCTGCTTACACAGGCACTCGAACCCCTCCGCTAGCGCCTGAGGCAGCTCTTGACGCAGCTTTTCTAGCGCTTTATGTGCATCCGCCACCCCCTGATCCAGTTCTTTCAACCACTGTTTACGTACGTTCTCCGGCTCCTGACCCGAAATATTATCAGCACGCGCCTGTTGCTGGATGTTATTGGCTAGTGGAGGGGGTGTGCTGCTGCTCTTAATACTGCTGCTTGTTGTGGTTCCTACTGCTGCTGCTGCTGGTTTTGGTACTGGTTTTGTTGGTGCTGCTTTTAGTGCTGTTTTACTACCTGTTGTCTTAGGTTTTTTATTACAATTCCCTGCTAGTATTATTGTAGAAAGAAACAATAAAAACGCAATTCCCTTTTGTATATTTTTATTTATCATATACTTAATCTGGTTCATATACAAATAAAAACTTGTAGCGTATCAAATATTTTAATCTTTAAACAATTACATATAGCTATAATAATCTTCACGAAGGTATAAAAAAATAAAATAAAAGCTTTAAATGCTTTAAGAAAAGTAGCAAAAAAATGCATTGCTATCCATGTAGGGTTAAAGCAGCTAGGCATCCTGCTTACACATTTAGCTAACAGGGAACCCAACTTACCTAATGGATCAAACAGGTTATAAGTTCCTTTAACGTTTGGACATAATTAATTTTTACGCGAAAAGATCTAGTAATCGATTGACTTTGGGCAGCTATGAAAACTTCTTTAAACCCTAATCTTTCAGCTTCTGCTATCCTTTGTTCCACACGTAAAACCTTTCTAAGCGTACCACTTAACCCTACTTCCGCTATAAAACATTGATCATGCGCAATAGCGCTATCTTTTAGCGAACCAACTATCGCCATACAAACGGCTAAATCCAAGGCAGGGTCATCTACCTTTAACCCACCCGTAATATTTACAAAAACATCCCGATCCTGTAAACGCAAACCTGCTCGCTTCTCTAATACAGCCAATAGCATAGTAAGCCGTCTGGGATCATAACCCGTGGCATTGCGCTGTGGATTTCCATATTTTGAAATAGATACTAATGATTGAACCTCAATAAAAAATACCCTACTTCCTTCCAAGCAACTACCGATAGCCGTTCCACTAACCGAACAATCCTGCGTGGCAAGCAGCACAGCAGAAGGGTTCGGGACAGTTTGTAACCCATTGGCTGTCATTTCGTACATTCCTAATTCTGAGGCAGCACCAAACCTGTTTTTAATGGTTCGCACCATTCGATATAGGAAATGTTTGTCTCCTTCAAATTGCAATACTGTATCCACTATATGCTCCAATAGTTTAGGGCCAGCCAACGTACCTTCCTTATTGATATGGCCTATTAAAAAAATAGCCCTGCCCGTTTGTTTGGCATAATAGAGCAAGCGTGTAGCACAAGCCCTTATTTGATGCATGCTACCCATTCCACCTTCTTCTTCGCCATACAAAGTTTGCATGGAATCTATAATTAACACAGCAGGTTGTAAGGTATCCACATGTTCCAATAGCTTCCTAAGCGAATTTTCCTGCAGTAAGAAACAATTTTGAGCAGCCAATGCCAAGCGTTCAGCACGTATCTTAATTTGAGCTACCGTTTCTTCCCCAGAAGCATACAAAACCTTACAGGATTCTAATTGCAAAGCCATTTGAAGTAAAAGCGTGGATTTTCCAATACCTGGCTCCCCACCTAATAATACCAAAGAACCTGGTACAATTCCACCTCCCAATACCCTATTTAATTCTATATCTTGCGTACATAAACGAACAAGAGGAAGCGCAGCAACGTCATCCATCTTTATAGGCTGGTTGTTAGGAAGAGACAATGCATTGTTAGCTAGACCGGACAGGACGCTACTTTTAGCTGATTCAATAAATGGCGTTAGTGAATTCCATGTTTGGCAAGCATCACATTTTCCTTGCCACTTAGCATATTTTACACTACAATTTGTACAAACGAAAGTCATAATCCTTTAAAAAGAATAGCTATAAAGTAAAAGTTAGCAAAGAAAGCGCCAACATTTTTTCGCTTACTGGGGCTACATCCATAACAGCCTGCTCTATTTAACAGCTTCTATCTATTGTACGTTTAAAACGGAATAAGCAACTGTGTACCGTTGCATACCATACCAACTTAGTTGGAATTCATAAAATGAATTATTAAATTGTCCCTTACTTTCTTTAGTGAAAAACATTCTTTGTTGTAAAAGGTTTCTAAAAAATAGGGTAGGAACTTCTATGTTGTAAGTCACCATAACAATGAAATGTATTAAAATTAAGAACTACATAATAACTAAGCGCATATGAAACATTCAAATATAAAAAAAGGTATTGCCCCTTTATTGTTTCTTGCTATAACTATGTTGGCAGGGGATTGCAATGAAAAACCTAAGACAAAAGGAGGAGGAGCAGGAGGAGGAACAACATCAAAACCAGAAATAGCAATAACAACATCAGAACCAGCAGGAAAAACACCACCACCAGCAGGAGGAAAAACACCACCACCAGCAGGAGGAAAAACACCACCACCAGCAGGAGGAAAAACACCACCACCAGCAGGAGGAAAAACACCACCACCAGCAGGAGGAAAAACACCACCACCAGCAGGAGGAAAAACACCACCACCAGCAGGAGGAAAAACACCACCACCAGCAGGAGGAAAAACACCACCACCAGCAGGAGGAAACCCAACAGCAGCAGCAGGAGCAGGAAATCCAACAACAGGAGGAAACCCAACAGCAGCAGCAGGAGCAGGAAATCCAACAACAGGAGGAAACCCAACAGCAGGAGAAGGAAATCCAACAACAGGAGGAAAGCCAACAGAAACAGCAGAAGAAGGAAAGCCAACAGAAACAGCAGAAGAAGGAAAGCCAACAGAAACAGCAGAAGAAAGCCAACCAGTAGAAAAAGGAAATCCAACAGAAACAACACCATGGTGGCATCTTGCCACGTATTGGAAGACGCCATAAAACGAAAATAGCAGGAACAATGGAGAGGATGGAAGTAAAGAGGGAGATAGACAGAGTTTAAAGGATGGAGGTGAAGCGTGGGGTGTACAGGCTAGTTTAAATGCAGTATACCCTCCTTTCCATTCTAACCGATGAAAAACAACCACCCTTATATGGTTCCCTAAAAAAATAGAGGAAGATTATAATGTATAAATCCTTGTAGCAATTAAATGCTTAAAGCATATGCAATCACCTTTAAAAGTAGCAAAGTGTCCTTGTTACTTCTTTCTACCATAGTGCTAGCAGGGAATTATAGTAAAGCGTCCATTCCTGACAGGAATAAAACAGAGAAAGAAAAATAACAAGTCCAATCAGCAGAAACAGTAAAAGAAAATAACTGTGCGGTATGCCTTGAACAAATGGACACTAAAAAAGCAAAACCCTGAAATCCAGGGTATGTTTACCGAAACAGGGAAAGAAGTGTAGCAAGCAGTAAAGGCGCAATGCCCTTCTTTCTATTTTTGTTTAGCATACGCTTAATCTGGTTTATATACCCATAGAATTTATAATGTATCAAATAAGTTTTTTCATCTTAAAACGATTATTACATAACTATAATAACTTTCCGAGGTTATAAAAAAACAAACTAAAATAAAAACTTTAAATACTTTAGGGAAAGTACCAAAAATAGGAATAGATGGTTTATTTTCCGTTATACCAGGCAGGACACTGCGTTTAGTTGATGCAGTTATGATGCTAGTAAACTCCATGTCTGACAGGTAGCAGATTTCCCTTGCTACTGCATATATTCTACACCACAATTTGTACAAACGTAAGTCATAAAATTTTAAAAAATAGCTACGGTGTAAAAGATATATCTCCTCTGCTAAGGATTGATCAATATACTGAAAGCATTATTTAACGCTTAAAGTTTAAAATTTGACAATGGAAACTATATAACCTGCACATTTCCTATGTTATTTTTGTTCAAAAATAGCATTTCCCCACATATAGTATACACTTTCCCTAGCAAAAGGAGCGCCATTATTTCTGCATCTACTTGGGTTATAGCCGTCTCCTATTTGTGGACGTAGAATATAAAATACTGTACCACAGCATTAAATAACATTAACTTATTGGGAATATAAGGAAGAAATACTTACTTTTATTTCATATTCAGCAGGGAAGTAAATAAAAATTTTTACTCACAAAGTAGAACGTCTTTTATATAGAAGAACGTGTATAGATTATTGAATTAGCAATTAAACATGATTAGAGATCATACTAATATTCAAATTAAAAAAAAGCATAACGTTTTTATTACTTTTTACAACAATGTTTGCATGTAACTCTTCTAAAGAAGAAGTAAGGTGCCGTGCAGAAAAAGAGAAAGGACGTAAGGCAGAAAATAGTTTAAAAGTTCAACAAAAACATACAGCAGCAAAAGAAAAAAAGAACAGACGAAAAAAACAGAAGAAGAAATCAAAAGAAAAGATCAAAGAGCGTATGAAGAAAAACAAAAAGTAGCAACAGCAGAGAAAAAAGAAGAAATAGAAGAAGAAGAAGAAAAAGCAGCAGTAGAAGAAGAGGAGTAGAATAACAATAAATAATGTCTTAAGGCTCTAAGGGAAGGGCCCTTACCATTAATAGCTTTATTTAATAAGGAAATAATTGATTATTTATGTCTAATAGGGGAATTTAAAAATAATAATAGAAACTTTTTATTATAGGTTGAAGATTGGAAAAAAAGGATTACAATCGCGGTAAATATTAATATCCATATGCTCAATTTGTTCAAGTCCCCAACGGATGTGTCTAAACTATCCACTGGGGAGCAACATGGCCTACTTTGTCCCTTATTTCCTTCTCTTTGCTTTAGTTTTTACTTTTATATTCTGGTGATCGGCTGAATTATTCCCTTCTGTAACATTGGGTTTTATATCTTTTCGTTACGTTTTTTCTTTTTAGCAATTTCTAGCACTTTCTAGCACTTTTTTATCTTTTTGTAGCATTCGAACTGGAAATCCCCTCTATCTCATTACTTAACCAAACCCTATCCCCATCTCCAATCTAACACCGTTGGCCTTGCCCTCATAGCAAATTGCAATAAGCTATGCTGCACCATGGCACAGCGTAGCATTAATTTATTTGGAATATATTAAATAAACCCCTAAACTTGGGAAAATTCTTCCACTAAGCAGAAAAGCCCTTACCTAAATAATAGAAGACTATAAATTATAATAATTATACTATTACTATTAAATTAAAGCATATGAAACATTCAAATATAAAAAAATGTATGCCCCTTTATTGTTTCTTGCTACAACTATTGTTGGCAGCGGATTGCAATGAAAAACCTAAGACAAAAAACAGTAAAACAGGAGAAAAAGAGGTAACATCAAAACCAGGAAGTGGAGGAGGAGCAGGAACAGCAAAAACAGGAGCATCAACACCACCATCAACAGGAGGAACAGGAGGAGGAAGCCCAGCAGCAGGAGGAACAGCAAAAACAGGAGCATCAACACCACCATCAACAGGAGGAACAGGAGGAGGAAGCCCAGCAGCAGGAGGAACAGCAAAAACAGGAGCATCAACACCACCATCAACAGGAGAAACAAGAGGAGGAACAGGAGAAACAGGAGGAGGAACACCACAACCAGCAGAGAAGGAGGAAACAATAAAACAAATAGCTGACAGACTAGCACTGATGTCAATGCAGCAGAGGGATCAGTTGCGCCAAAAGCAGCAAAAATTGCAACAAGACTTGCAATGGTTCTTAGAGTATTTAGATACTCCAAATTTCGTAATGCAGAATAATGATAATCTTCTTCTAATAATTCAGGATAATAATCATCTTCTATTGCTACTAAACGTCCTTACGAATCCAGAACAAAGGGCAGCAGCTCTGCAACAGCTGCAAACGCTTACGCCAGAACAGAAGGCCCTTCTTCCGCTCCTCTTGCTGCAGAATCTAGATCCACCCCAACAGAAAGATAAGCGTTACAGTGATATGGAATTAGTATTAAGAGGTTCGCTTTCACCACAAAAAACAAGTGATCTGCTCGAACTGTTGCTTCAACAGATAACGCAAACAGCACAATAGCTGAATGACCTACAGCTGCAGCCGACACCGTAGGAACTGGCTGCAATAATAGCAACAGCTGGAAAAACAGCAATAGCAAACGATGGACCCTTCCAGGGATGTTTCCCCATGATCTAAACGTTTGTTATTGCTCCTATTGCTGGCATTATTAGACTGGGTTCCTACTGGCATTAATTTATTTGGCGTATGCTAAATAAATTTCTAACTTAATATTAGTAGTAGCGGTCATTCCTCTTCCAACTATTCCCAAATAAAGGAAGTTCATAAGTATACATCTTGTACACCCATAATAATAAATATAATTAATTAATATATTCAAGCATATGCCATTACATTTACAAAAAAATACTGCCCCTTTGTTGTTTCTTTCTTCTATACTAATGCTAATAGGGAGCTGCGGGAGGGGGCCCACTACCAGTATAAATAATAGAATCAATTACAGTGCATTAAAATCAGTAAGTAAATCAGAAGCCACAACAATAAGCACAGTATCAGCTAGCAACCAACAGCAGCACTATGCTTACGGCTTCGAACTACTGCAACACTTCCAGCCACAACAGCAACATTTCCAGCCACAACAGCAACACTTCCAGCCACAACAGCAACATTTCCAGCCACAACAGCAACATTTCCAGCCACAACAGCAACATTTCCAGCCACAACAGCAACACTTCCAGCCACAACAGCAACACTTCCAGCCACAACAGCAACACTTCCAGCCACAGCAGCAACATTTCCAGCCACAACAGCAATACTTCCAGCCACAACAGCAACACTGGAATCAACTGCAATATTTAGAAATAGTAAAAAGAAGAGCAGAAGAAGCAAAAAAGGAAGCATATGAAGAACTTATCCTGTTAGAACAAACAAAGATACATTTTCGTGTTTATGCTATATCTCTGGCAAAAGAAGTATACAACAGAGAGCAAAAAGCAAAAAGGAAAGCAGTAACAGCAATAAAAAGTGAAAAAATAGCAGAACAACTACAAGAGCAATTAAAGCAGAAAGCATAATAGCAAGAAGTGAAAAATAGCAGAAAAGTTACCTATAAAAAGGAATTGTATTTCCGTTGCTTGCCCAAGAAATACATGGTTTTAGCTTTAAATGCAAATTTTTATAACAGGCATCGCTGGGTTTTTAGGGAGTCATTTAGCAGAAAGAATGCTCCACTTGGGACACGAAGCAATGGATATGAAAGACAGCCCAACATGGGTTCCTAAATACCAGGGACCATATGTCACAACCGCACTTTTAAAGGGTACAGCAAACCGGCTTCTTTTGACAAAGAAAGCAGTAACACTTTGTTAGCTTACATCTATAAGATAGAATGCATAAACAACTGCCTTGCACCGGACAGTAGCAGAAAGCCAAAGCTGGCAAAAAATGCATTAATGCTCTTTTTTATATAAGTAAAGCCAAAATAATAAAACAAGGGAGAATTATAGCCTCAATCCAATCATTTTACCAACAAAACAGCCTTCCTCATTAATGTTTGCATCATTGTGCATATGCTTACACACCCAAACATTAAAATAAACCATTATAGTGTAATCAGCACGCTGATCTTTAGTCCCATTAAGGAAATTACGCTAATCAATAGCGTACACTACATAAAAAATAGTATAACCTTATTTGGATATATTAAATAAATTTATAACTTAGCATAGTTAGAAGGCATTTCTCCTACAAAAGCTTTTACAAGGTCTCTCCTAAGAACAGTTGGGGGAAGCGTACGTTGTATATCATTGTAAAATTATAGACAGGTAAAGCTATGTTTAAATATACAAAAAAAAATTATAGACAGGTAAAGCTATGTTTAAATATACAAAAAAATACACACTTAAAAAAAGGGATTGCCCCTTTATTTTTATTGTTTTTTTCTACGCTAATCCTAGCAGGAGATTGTGACAAAAAATACAGCCCCGGCAGAAATAAAGTAGCACCAACAAAACCAGGACCAGGAAAAGCAAATCAAACACCGCCACCACTAAAAACTCCACCAGCAGGAGAAGGAACACTACTAGCACTACCAGCCCCAAAAACAGGAGCACCACCAGAAAAAGATGAAGATGCGGAAATAAAAAAAGCAAGAAATGCAGCAATAAAAAAAGCAACAGAAGCAGCAATAGAAGCAAGAAAGGCAGCAAAAAATGCAAGCGATGCAGCAATAGAAGCAAATGAAGCAGTAACAGAAGCAAATGAAGCAGTAACAGAAGCAAGAAGAGAAGCAAATGAAACAGCAAAAACAAAAGCAAAAAAAGCAAGAAAGGCAGCAACAAAAGCAGCAAGAAAAGCAGAAATAGCAAATAATGCAGCAGATGAAGCAGAAAATGCAGCAACAGAAACAAGAAATGCAGCAACAAAAGCAGTAACAGAAGCAGCAACAAAAGCAAGAAAGGCAGCAACAGAAGCAAGAAAGGCAGCAACAGAAGCAAACAAAGCAGCAACAGAAGCAAGAAAGGCAGCAACAGAAGCAAGAAAGGCAGCAACAGAAGCAAGAAAGGCAGCAACAAAAGCAAGAAAGGCAGCAAGAAGAAAAACAAGAAAGGCAGCAAGAAGAAAAACAAGAAAAAGTAGTATATAATACAAAAAAGCAGCAAATGAGGGAGAAAATGAAATAGGGAAAGAAGGAAATGAAGAATAAAAAAATGAATTTGGAAACAGGGGGTATATTCCTTTCTGGAGCTCATATTAAGAGGCATAGTAAAAGAAAATATAAAGCAGGCAAACGCTTATGCACGGAATTATATCGGTTAAGTAGCTAAAAGGGACTTAACCGATAGTTCCCCATTTTTCGTAATTCTATACAAAACAGATTGACGAATTATGTATATTACAGAATGACTGAGCCTAGAGGACATGCCACGTAAACATGCCATCCTATTCCATGCCGCATCAGGATGGCACGATGGGAAGAGGTCATTTCCCCTATGAAGAGAAGAATCAACTATTGTTGTATTCTCATGGAATCACCTAACAAAAATAATAAGCGATTTGGGACATGCAATAGCTGATATAGGTAATTTCTAAAAGACAATATTACGCCATTGTATGTAATAACCTAAATTTATTGGGAGGGGGAGTAAATAGAAAGCTATTAAGCACTTCAAATTGCTTTCGGTTAAATGAAGATTTTTATAACAGGCATTGCATATGTCAGCATACGTTGCTTAACCAAAAGCCGTACACCCCAAATGCCATCACGCTTGTATTAGGAAGGGAGTCATCTAGCAGAAAGGATACTGCACTTGGAAAACGAAGCAATGGATATGAAAGACATCCCAATATGGTTTCCTAAAAAAAATAGAGAAAAATTATAGATTGATAAATCCTTGTAGCAATTAAATGCTTAAAGCATATGCCATCACCTTTAAAAAAGCATTATGTCCTTGTTACTTCTTTCTACCATAGTGCTAGCAGGAAATTATAGTAAAGCGTCCATTCCTGACAGGAATACAACAGAGCAAGCAAAACAACAAGTCCAATCAGCAGAAAAAGTAAAAGAAAATAACTGTGCGGTATGCCTTGAACAAATGGACGCTAAAAAAGCAAAACCTTGAAATCCAGGGTATGCCGAAATAGGGAAAGCAGTGTAGGCATGCTTTTTATTTGGATTGTCTGCAAGAAATATTAATGAAAAATTTTACTGATTTTAACTGCCCTATGTGCAAAACTCCTGTCCTCAATGGTAATAAGCAATATATTCTGATGCATATAAACAGATTAATCTGTGTGGGGCAATAACTTATTACAATCCACTGCTAACATGGTTGCAGCAAGAAGCAATAAAGGCGCAATGCCCTTCTTTCTATTTTTATTTAGCATACGCTTAATCTGGTGCATATACCCAGAATTTATAATGTATCAAATAAGTTTTTTCATCTTAAAACGATTATTACATAACTATAATAACTTTCCGAGATTATAAAAAAAAAAACTAAAATAAAAACTTTAAATACTTTAGGGAAAGTACTAAAAATATGCATTGCTATCCACCTGGAGTTAAAGTAGCTACGGATATGTCCTCTATCTTTATAGGCTGGTTGATAGAAATAGATGGTTTATTTTCCGTTATACCAGGCAGAACACTGCGTTTAGTTGATGCAGTTATGATGCTAGTAAACGCCATGTCTGACAGGTACCAGATTTCCCTTGCCACTGCATATATTCTACACCACAATTTGTACAAACGTACGTTATACAATTTTACAAAATAGCTACGGTGTAAAAGATATATCTCTTCTGCTAAAGATTGATCCATATACTGAAAGCATCATTTAAAACATTTTCCCCCGTAGTATCCACTTCCCCTAGCAAAGGAAGTTCACTTATTTCTGCACCTACTTGGGTTGTAGCCGTTTCCTATTTGCGGGCGTAAAGTATAAAAATACTGTTCTGTAGCACTGAATAATATTAATTCATTTGGAATATAAGAAAGAAGTACTTACATTTTATTTCATATTCAGAAGGAAGTAAATAAAAAATTTTTCTCTCAAAGTAGCATGTCTCCTATGAGGAGCGTGTATAAGTTATTTAATAATTAACAATTAAACATATTAAGGATTATGCAACATTCAGATTTAAAAAAGGTATTCAGATTTAAAAAAGGTATAGCGCTTTTATTATTGCTTTCTACAACAATGCTCGCATGTAATGCTTCTAAAGAACGCTGCCGATCAGAAAAACAGCAAGGATATATGCAGAAAAATAAAATAAAAATACAAAAAACAAGTAAAGCAGCACAAGAAAGAAAAGAAGCAGCAAAAGCAAAAGCAGCGGAAAGAAGAAAAGAAGAAGTAAAAAGAAAAAAAGAAGAAAAAGAAATAATAAAAGAAGCAGAAAGAAGAAAAGAAGCAGTAGCAATAGCAGAAGTAGAAAGAAAAGAAGCAGAAATAAAAGAAGAAGTAGAAAGAAAAGAAGCAGTAGCAATAGCAGAAGTAGAAAGAAAAGAAGCAGTAGCAATAGCAGAAGTAGAAAGAAAAGAAGCAGAAATAAAAGAAGAAGTAGAAAGAAGAAAAAAAAAGACAGAAGCAAAAAGAAGAGCAATAGAAAAACTGGACCCACTAACAGCAGGGGAACTGGAAGCACTAACAGCAGAAGAACAGCAGGAAAATAGAAAGAGAGTAGCAAAAAGAAAAAAAACTAGAAATTCTGAAGCAAGTGGTCCCCAGCAAGAAGAGCAAAGAGCAAAGAGAATAGAAAAGGAGAAAAAAGAAAGAAAAAAAAAGAAAGACAAAGAAAGACAAAGAGAAATAGATCGTAAATACCTATTCTACCAAGGAATAGGATTAATAATAACGGACCAAACGCTTTCCCTCTAATGAATGGGATAGGAGCTAGAAATAAAACAGTAAAATCAGTACCAACGGAAACAAAAGCAGCAGCAAAAAAGCAGGGGGTATATGTAGAACCTAATCAGCAGGCTGGCTTTGGTTCCATAGGAAATCACAATAAGCTATGCTGTGCCATGGCACAGCATAGTATGAGCATACTTGGATATATTAAAAAAATGCCTCTCTTTTATTTTTATTCAAGTGGTTAACCCTTCTACCAAGCTACGGTGACTTCGAGAAGCTGAAGAGTGAGGAAGATGGTCCACCAACAACAGAAGAAACAGAAGCAAAAAGAGGAACCTCGTTCCGCAAAAAAAGCTAACACTGAACAAAAACTTAGCCGAACAAAAGGAGCAGATAGAATGTAAGAAGAAGATGTCTAGGGCCACTATCCTCTAGAAACAATATATTTCATAGAGGCATAAAAAGAAAATATAAAGGGCAAGCGCTGATACACGGAACTACATCGGTTAAGTCTCTTTTGAGTTATTTAACCGATAGCTTCCCCTTTGCAATACTATTCAAAGCACATTATAGTATATACTTACTACAGGCTGACTAAAATCTTTGCCTATGCGGTATAAATAACAACTGGCTGCTAAATTACCCCAGATGTGTATCTATATAGCCTTCAACTTATTGAGGGGTTACAAAATAATTCCCAGTAAACTTGACCTAGCCTCTCCATCCTTGTATATACTTATACACCCAAACAGTAAAACAAACTATTCCTGCGAAACCAACACTTTAGCCTTGGCATAATAGGAAATTGTGATACAAATCCTCTTAGGCATATAGGAGAACATAAGTTGTAAATCGTTATAAATATCAACAGGCATAGATATGCTTAAGCATATGAAAAATGCACACTTAAAAAAGGTATTGCCCCTTTATTATTTGTTTCTACAATAATAGTGGCATGGGACCTGTAATGCGCAATCCAATAGTAGCAGCAATAAAATAGAATCAGCAGCACAAGGAGGAACAGCAGAAAGCAATAGCCTAAAAGTCCTTACGATTCCAGAACAAAGGGCAGCAGCTCTGCAACAGCTGCAAACGCTTACGCCAGAACAGCAGACCCCTCTTCCGTTCCTCTTGCTGCAGCAGCAAGATCCACCACAATAGAAAGATAAGCGTTACAGTTGTATGAAAGCAGTATTAGGGTCGCTTTCATCACAAGCAATAAGTGATCTGCTCGAACTGTTGCTTCAACAGATAACGCAAACAGCACAATAGCTGAATGACCTGCAGCTACAGCCGAAACCGTAGGAAATGGCTGCAATAATAGCAAATAACAGCAACAGCTGGAGAAATAGCAATAGCAAACGATGGACCCTTCCAGGATGTTTCCCCATGATCTAAACGTTTGTTATTGCTCCTATTGCTGGCATTATTAGACTGGGTTCCTACTGGCATTAATTTATTTGGCGTATGCTAAATAAATTTCTAACTTAATATTAGTAATAGCGGTCATTCCTCTTCCAACTATTCCCAAATAAAGGAAGTTCATAAGTATACATCTTGTACATCCATAATAATAAATATAATTAATTAATATATTCAAGCATATGCCATTACATTTACAAAAAAATACTGCCCCTTTGTTGTTTCTTTCTTCTATACTAATGCTAATAGGGAGCTGCGGGAGGGGGCCCACTACCAGTATAAATAATAGAATCAATTACAGTGCATTAGAAGCAGTAAGTAAATCAGAAGCCACAACAATAAGCACAGTATCAGCTAGCAACCAACAGCAGCACTATGCTTACGGCTTCGAACTACTGCAATACTATTACCTACAACAGCAACACTTCCAGCCACAACAGCAACACTTCCAGCCACAGCAGCAACATTTCCAGCCACAACAGCAACACTTCCAGCCACAACAGCAACATTTCCAGCCACAACAGCAACACTTCCAGCCACAACAGCAACACTTCCAGCCACAGCAGCAACATTTCCAGCCACAACAGCAACACTTCCAGCCACAACAGCAACATTTCCAGCCGCAACAGTGGAATCAACTGCAATATTTAGAAATAGTAAAAAGAAGAGCAGAAGAAGCAAAAAAGGAAGCATATGAAGAACTTATCCTGTTAGAACAAACAAAGATACATTTTCGTGTTTATGCTATATCTCTGGCAAAAGAAGTATACAACAGAGAGCAAAAAGCAAAAAGGCAAGCAATAACAGCAATAAAAAGTGAAAAAATAGCAGAAAAACTACAAGAGCAATTAAAAGCAGGAAGCATAATAGCAAGAAGTGAAAAATAGCAGAAAAGTTACCTATAAAAAGGAATTGTATTTCCGTTGCTTGCCCAAGGGAAATACATGGTTTTAGCTTTAAATGCAAATTTTTATAACAGGCATCGCTGGGTTTTTAGGGAGTCATCTAGCAGAAAGGATGCTCCACTTGGAAAACGAAGCAATGGATATGAAAGACAGCCCAATGTGGTTTCCTATAATACCAGGGGCCATATGTCTCAACCGAACTTTTCAAGGGTACAGCAAATCAGCTTCTTTTGGCAAATAAAGTAGCAACACTTCCTTCACTACTTAAGCTTACATCTGTAAGATAGAATGCATAAACAACTGCCTTGCACTGGACAGTAGCAGAAAGCCAAAGCTGGCAAAAAATGTATTAATTCCCTTTTTTATATAAGTACCCCCAAAGCCAAAATAAAACAAGGGAGAATTAGAGCCTCAATCCAATCATTTTACCAAGAAAACAGCCTCCTCATTAATGTTTGCATTATTGTGTATATAGCCTACAAACCCAAACATTAAAACAAACCATTATAGTGTAATCAGCACGCTGATCTTTTGATCTCATTAAGGAAATTACGCTAAGCAATAGCGTACACTACATAAAAAATAGTATAACCTTATTTAGATATATTAAATAAATTTATAACTTGGCATAGCTAGAAGGCATTTGTCCTACAAAAGCCTCTACAGGGTCTCTCCTAAGAACAGTTGGGGGAAGCGTACGTTGTAAATCATTGTAAAATGATAAACAGCTAGAGCTATGTTTAAATGTACAAAAAATACACACTTAAAAAAAGGATTGCCCCTTTATTGTTTTTTTTCTACGCTAATCCTAGCAGGAGATTGTGACAAAAAATACAGCCCCGGAAGTAAAGTAGCACCAACAAAACCAGGACCAGCACCAGGACCAGGAAAAGCAAATCAAACACCGCCACCACCAAAAACTACACCAGCAGGAGGAGGCAGCACCAGCACCACAATATGATACAAAAAATATGCAATTGATACCGTATACAGGAAATAATATTCTTAAGCAATTAAGCGCGTATCACATAGTACATTGGGGATAACGGGAATAATATTAGACCAAAAATTACTCGAGCAATTCAACAAGGAGCAAGAACAATTCCTTTTGAAAACAGCAACAATTAAAGCAGGAGGAGGAGCAGCAGCAGAATAATAATGAAGAATGTCTTAAGGCTCTAAGGGAAGAGAGCTTACCTTTAATAGCTTTCTTTAATAAGAAAGTAATTGATTATGTTATGTCTAATGGGAAAATTTGCAAATAATAATAGAAGGCTTTTTATTATATTATATGTTGAAGATTGGAAAAAACAAGGATTACAATCGCAGTAAATATTAACATCCATATACTCAATTTATTCAAGTCCCCAACGGATGTGTCTAAACTATCCGCTGGGGAACAACATGGACTGCTTTGTCCCTTATTTCCCTCCAATAAAAAATGTACTATAGAAAAAACCAGTATAGCGCACCAGCTTTTCAGCCTTAATCTTCTAAAAAAAATCACAATAGATAAATCTAATGCCATGCTGCACCATGGCATTAATCTACTTGACATATACCAAATAAATCCCTATTCTACAACAGAAATAGAGATTGTGCCTCCTACAAATCCTCCCAAATTAAGAAGTCCATAAATTATAAATCTCCATAACAATAACAAGTAAATGCATTCAAATATTATGCCATCCATTTAAAAAAATGGATCCAGTAGCAGCAACAGTAGGAACAAGATTAGCCAGCACCAACCGCAACAACAGTACCAACTGCAGTACTATTACCAGCCACAGCAACAGTACCCGCCGCAGTAGTGGAATCAGCTACAATATTTAGAAATAGCAACAATAAAGGCGAAAGAAAAAAGACAAGAAGCAAATAAAGCATTTAGAGAATTAGAATATCAAAGGATATCTTTTTATATTTATGCTGTATATATGGAAAAAGAATTAGACAAGAAGCAGAAAAAAAGCAGCAATAGCATAAAAATAACAGAAAAACTAAAAGAACTATATATAAAAAATCATTTCCATTGCGTACCCAATGGGAAACATGATTTTAGCTTAAAATGAAGATTTTTATAACAGGAATTGCGGGATTTTTAGGAAGTCATCTAGCAGAAAGAATGCTCCACTTGGGACACGAAGTAGTTGGCGTAGATAATTTAGAGGGTGGTAACAGGGAAAATATACCGAAAGGTGTATGTTTTTTCGAAGCAGATTGTGGGGATCTAAATAAAATGGTGCAATATATGCGGGGTTGCACAGCGGTATACCATGCTGCGGCTACTGCCTACGATGGGTTATCGCTATTTGCACCTACATATGTTTCTCGTAATACTTTTCAAATTAGCATAAGTGTTATTACAGCTGCTATAGAAAATAGGATTCAACGCTTTGTCTACTGCTCTAGCATGGCTAGATATGGAAACCTCAAAGAAGTACCTTTCCGAGAGGATATGGTATGCCAACCTGAAAATCCATATGGAATAGCCAAATTAGCAGCTGAGGAGGTGCTGAAAGGATTGGCAAAAGTCCATGGGATGGAATACGTCATCTTAATCCCGCACAATATCATTGGACCGAAGCAATGCTATGAAGATCCTTACAGAAATGTAGCAGCTATAATGATTAACAGGCTCTTACAGGGTAAGCAACCCATCATATATGGTGATGGGAACCAAAAAAGGTGTTTTAGCTTTATAGATGATGTGGTACACTGCTTCGAAAAAGCACTTTTAACTCCTGGCTTACACGGTGAAATTATTAATGTTGGTCCAGACGAATCAGAAGCATTTATTACCATAAATCATTTAGCCAAAATGATTGGCAAGCTTATGCAGGTAAATTGTAAGCCTATCTATGTAAACAATAGACCATTAGAAGTACGATATGCCACTTGTTCCGCCGAAAAAGCTAGAAAACTATTGGGCTACCGCACTCAAACAACACTGGAGGAAGGCTTACAAAGTATGATTACCTATATTAAAAACAAAGAACCCAGACCTTTTATTTACAATAGGCCTCTTGAAATACACAACGCTTTAACCCCTACTACTTGGTCCGAAAAGCTTATTTAATACTTTTACAAGGCAAGGTACCGCACAATACTTCAACGGTCTTTGCAATCTCCTCATGGGTAGTATACTTGCTAAAAGAAAAACGTATTGCCTATATAACCCACTATGCTAATGTAGCAAATAGGTTATAAGTTCTTTTAATGTCTGGACGTAATGAACTTTTACGCCAAAGGATCTGGCAATCGATTGATTTTGGGGAGCTACGAAAACTTCCTTAAATCCCAATCGTTCAGCTTCTGCTATCCTTTGTTCCACACGTAAAACTTTTCTGAGCGTACCACTTAACCCTACCTCTCCTATAAAACATTGGTCATGTACAATAGCATTATCCTTCAGTGATCCAACTATCGCCATGCAAACGGCTAAATCCAAGGCAGGGTCATCTACCTTTAACCCACCTGTAATATTTACAAAAACATTTCGATCCTGTAAACGCAAACCTGCTCGCTTCTCTAATACAGCCAGTAGCATAGTAAGCCGTCTGGGATCGCTTCCTAAGCGAATTTTCCTGCAGTAAGAAACAATTTTGAGCAGCCAATGCCAAGCGTGCAGCACGTATCTTAATTTGAGCTACCGTTTCTTCCCCAGAAGCATACAAAACCTTACAGGATTCTAATTGCAAAGCCATTTGAAGTAAAAGCGTGGATTTCTCAATACCTGGCTCCCCACCTAATAATACCAAAGAACTTGGTACAATTCCACCTCCCAATACCCTATTTAATTCTATATCTTGCGTACATAAAAGAGCAAGAGGAACTGTAGCAACGTCATCTATCTTTATAGGCTGGTTGTTAGGAAGAGACAATGCATTGTTAGCTAGACCGGACCACCACAATTTGCACAAACAAAAGGCATAATCCTTTAAAAAGAATAACCATAAAGTAAAAGTTAGCAAAGAAAGCGACAAGATTTTTTTCGCTTACTGGGACTATATCCATAACAGCCTGCTCTATTTAACAGCTTCTATCCATTGTACATTTAAAACGGAATAAGCGACTATGTACCGTTACATACCATACAAACCCTAGTTAGCAGGAACAGCAGGAACAGCAGGAACAAAAGCAATAATAGAAGCAATAGGAGAAACAGCAGAAACAGCAGAAACAGAAACAGAAACAGCAGAAACAGCAGAAACAGAAACAGAAACAGCAGGAGCAGAAACAGCAGAAACAGAAACAGAAACAGAAACAGCAGGAGCAGCAGAAACAGAAACAGCAGAAACAGCAGAAACAGAAACAGAAACAGCAGAAACAGAAACAGAAACAGCAGGAGCAGCAGAAACAGAAACAGCAGAAGCAGAAGCAGCAGAAGCAGAAACAGCAGGAGGAGGAAATCCAATAGAAACACTATAATCTTGGTGTAACACCATGCTCAGAAACATCAGAATCTTTGTATAACATTATGCTCAATAGTATGAATCCACTCGCGTAGCGTGATTAGTCATAAAACGAAAATAGCAGGAACAATGGAGAGGATGGAAGTAAAGAGGGAGATAGACTCCCTAAAAAATAGAGGAAGGTTATAATTTATAAATCCTTGTAGCAATTAAATGCTTAAAGCATATGCGATCACCTTTACAAAACCATTATGTCCTTGTTACTGCTTTCTACCATAGTGCTAGCAGGGAATTATAGCAAAGCGTCCATTCCTGACAGGAATACAACAGAGCAAGCAAAACAACAAGTCCAATCAGCAGAAACAGTAAAAGAAAATAACTGTGCGGTATGCCTTGAACAAATGAACGCTAAAAAAGCAAAACCCTGAAATCCAGGGTATGTTTACCGAAACAGGGAAAGCAGTGTAGGCATGCTTTTTATTTGGATTGTCTGCAAGAAATATTAATGAAAAATTTTACTGATTTTAGCTACCCTATGTGCAGAAACTCCTGTCCTCAATGGTAATAAGCAATATATATCTGATGCATATAAACAGATTAATCTGTGTGGAGCAGCAACTTAGTACAATCCGTTGCTAACATGGTTGCAGCAAGAAGCAATAAAAGCACAATGCCCTGCTTTCTATTTTTATTTAGCATACGCTTAATCTGGTTCATATACCCATAGAATTTATAATGTATCATAAGTTTTTTCATCTTTAAACGATTATTACATAACTATACTAACTTTCCGAGGTTATAAAAAACAAACTAAAATAAAAACTTTAAATACTTTAGGGAAAATACTAAAAATATGCATTGCTATCTACCTGGGGTTAAAGTTAAAGCAGCTACGGATCATAAGGTAGTATCCACTTCCCCTAGCAAAGGAAGTTCACGAAGAGCAGAAGAAGCAAGAATGGCAAAAGAATTATACAACAGAGAGCAAAAAGCAACAAGGAAAGCAGTAACAGCAATAGTGAAAAAATAGCAGAAAAACTACAAGGGCAATTAAAGAGCAGGAAGGCATAGCAGCAAGAAGTGAAAAATAGCAGAAAAGCTACCTATAAAAAGGAGTTTTATTTCCGTTGCCTTCCCAAGGGGAAAACATGGTTTTAGCTTTAAATGAAAATTTTTATAACAGGCATCGCTGGGTTTTTAGGGACTCATCTAGCAGAAAGGATGCTTCACCTGGGACATGAAGTAGTTGGTGTAGATAATTTAGAGGGAGGCAGAAGGGAGCATATAGCGGAAGGGGTATGTTTTTACGAAGCAGGCAGCTGAAGAAGTCTACTACTTGGTCCGAAAAGCTTATTTAATACTTTTTACAAGGCAAGGTGCCGCAATACTTCAACGGTCTTTGCAATCTCTTCATGGGTCGTATACTTGCTGAAGGAAAAGCGTATTGCCTGATTGTGTTCCCCCTGTAATGCGGCTATAACGGGTGAAGCAATCGCACTACCACTACTACAAGCACTCCCCTCGGCAGCGGCTATGCCATGAATCGCTAAGTTATGGATTAGCATATCATTATCTTCTCTACCTGGTAGCGTAATACTCAATAGAGCAGGGTTACTTCTGGTTAAATCCGAACTATGGCCATTAAAAATCACATTAGGTAAACAGGCTTTCAGTAAAGCTATCATATATTGCTTAATAGACAAAAGATAGGCTACAGTTTTTGTTCTATCCCTATACGCAATTTCTAATGCCTGGGCTAGACCTACAATATAGGCTACATTTTCCGTTCCACCACGCCTATTCAATTCTTGACTGCCGCCATAGATGAGCGGATCAACCGATAGGGAAGCCTCTATATAAGCAAACCCAATACCTTTAGGGGCATGTATTTTATGCCCGGATCCAACTGCAAGCTGAATAGGTAAAGCAGAAAAATCATGGCTAAAACAATACATACCTTGTACCATGTCTGAATGAAAATAGGCACCATACTGCCTGCAAAGTAGCCCTATGCGCTCTATATCTGTTACATTACCAATCTCATGGTTGACATGCATGAAGCTTACCAGCGCATTCGAATGACGTTTCAACCACTTCTCTATCGCATCAAACGCTAACGTTCCTTTTCCATCAACAGGTAAATAGGTCACGCTAAGCTTCCCCTGCTTTGCTAGCTGCACCAAAGGCATACGCACAGAAAGATGCTCCAACTCAGAAGTTAAAACATACTTAATCTGTTTGGCTTCTACGATACCTCTTAACAACATGTTGTTCCCCTCCGTGCCACCAGAGGTAAAAACCAATTCAGCCGGCGCTATATTCAATAGCTGGGCTATTTTTTTTCGTGCTTTCTCTACTGCAGATTTAGCCTGACAACCATAACGATGTATAGAAGAGGGATTACCACAAAGCTGCGTTAGATACGGCAACATAGCAGTCAATACAGCTGGATCTATTAGCGTAGTAGCCGCATTATCTAAATAAATAGCCATCTAGTTCTCCATACAACCTGTGTAATGCAGCATTTGGCTGGCTAAACGCTTGATATTGTCTATTGGGTTGGTTTGCTTAACCTTGACCATGACTTCAAAGAGATGCTTACGGCTAGAATCAAAATGACCAACACGACATTTAGCCTGATTATTTGCTACAATATAATCCAATAAAGCATTTGCATCCATATCTACATGAAACAAATAATCAAAAGGCATTTTAATAAAAGTGCGCACAAGCTCATTGCTTACTTTCCCAAAAACTGTAAACGCCTCATGCCCAAAAGTATAACGCAAACTACCGCTACTGGGATGCATCCGCTCTTGCTCTGTAATATAGCAAAGTACACTGACTTTTTTATCTAAATTTTTTAAATCTCGAACAAAACGTTGTACCATATCATGCTTAGCAGCTGTTTGATAGCTATACAGTACGCCTATGGTTGCTGCTTTAGATAAACCTACGTTGCTTCTTTCCCTAACTACGCGTTTTAGAGAGAGCCTCGTAACCCATTGCAAAACTATAAACTTAAATGCAAGATAAAGACTCATAACGAATTAAATTCATAAAATCCTGCTCCCCTAAAATAGGGATAGCTAACGCTTTTGCTTTGGCTAATTTTGCTGGGCCAGCCTTTTGTCCTGCTATTACATAATCTACTTTAGCAGAAATAGAAGTTACCAAAGTAGCACCTGCTTGTTCGATACAATACATCAATGCTTCCCGTGTAAAATAGTGGAACGTACCTGAAATGACAATTTTCTTTGCTGATAGCGGGAGCTCTGCTATAGCTTGTTGTTGTAAAGAAAATTGCAAACCTGCTGATTGTAAATCAGCTAGTAATGCTTGTTGATCGGGATCCTGAAAGTAGGCTACTATATGTTGCGCAATAGTTGCTCCAATGGTTGGTATCGCTAGCAGTTCTGATAGGGGAGCTTGCTGCAAACGCTCCATGCACGCAAAATGAAGGGCTAATGTCTTAGCTAGGGTATCTCCCACATGCTTAATACCTAATGCAAACAATACCCTATCAAAGGGTCTTGCTTTGGAAGATTGAATGTTAGCTAAAAGTTTACGTGCAGATAGCGCTTGAAAACCTGCTAACTGGATAACATCTTCATAACGCAACTTATAAAGATCTGCTGCTGTTTGCACTAGCTTGGCCTCCCATAATGCATCAATTGTTTTAGGTCCTATGGCATCAATCGCCATTGCTCTGCGCTGCACAAAATGCAATAGGAGACCTTTCAGCTGAGGCAAACAGCGCTGCTTATTGGGACAATAATAAATGGCTTCTCCTGCTGCTCGATAGAGCGGCGTGGCACACGCAGGACAGGATTGAGGAAATAGGATAGGTTGCTGTGCTGCCTTGCGATGCGCAAGATTTATCCCTACGATTTTAGGAATAATATCGCCCCCTTTCTCAATTAAAATGGTATCCCCTACGTGGAATGCCCTTCTAGCAAGCTCCTCTGCATTGTATAAGGAAGCTCGACTTACATAGGTCCCTGCCAATACAACAGGTTTAAAATGGGCCACAGGCGTAACTACCCCACTCCTACCTACTTGAAAAGTAATATTTTCCAGGGTAGAATGAGCCGTTTCTGGTTGATATTTATAAGCAATAGCCCAACGGGGTGCTTTGGCGGTAGCACCTAGCAATTGTTGTTGATCGAACTCATTAACCTTAATAACAATACCATCTATGCCAACAGGTAACTCATTTTTGTGTTCAGCCCAATAATGGATATAGGTCATTATAGCTGATACATCTTTGCATACTTTATAAATAGGAAGTGTAGAGAAACCCCACTTGGCAAGCCATGCAAGGGCTTCCTGATGGGTAGCAAGGAATGGTTTAGGTGTATATAAACTATAACCATAAAATGCCAATTGACGTCCCTCCACTAGATCTATATCTAAAGCATTGAGCGTACCCGCCGTAATGTTTCGAGGATTCGCCCATAATGGTTTGCCTTCTTTTTTTCGCTTATCATTGAAGGCTTTAAAGGAAGCTTTGGACATAAATGCTTCCCCACGTACTTCAAATGAAGCAAGGGGAGCATCCTCAATTACAGTAGGTAGCTGCATACATTGGAGTGCACGCTGGGTAATATCATCGCCTGCGGTGCCATCCCCCCGTGTGACTATAGCTACCAACTTACCGCTTTCATACCGTATGCACAATGCTACACCATCTATTTTGGGTTCACATACAAAACTTATAGATAAGTCTGGTGCTATTTTTTTTACCCTTGCAACAAATTGAACGATTTCCGCTTCTGAGTAAGTTTTAGCTAGGGAAAGCATGGGAAGTGGATGGTGCACCAATGGAGATCGATAGGAAGGCTTTTCGCCAATTGTTTCTGTTGGAGAATTCGGTTCTTTAAAATGAGGGTAAGTCTTCTCCAGTTGTACTAACCTCTCTACCAATTGATCATAAGCATAATCTGAAATCTCAGCTGCATTTTTCTGAAAATAACAAAAATTATGGTGCCTAATCAAATCGGTTAAAGCTTTAATTTCATTAATGATTGCTTTATCAGATGCCTGCATAGGTACGCTACTTCTATTACTAAAATTGCTGCGCTTTATACCACAAAGATATAATCTGCTATCCTAAAAATTCTATATAAGCAGCCAAGCTAGCGCCTAGTAAGCTAACCCAAAAAGTAAACCGGTTGAAACGATGACCTGGATTTGCCTCGAAAAGTATAGTAGCAGCAATATACAGAAAGTTACCTGTTACAATAGCCAATAGCAGTGTACTAACATACCCAGAAAGGTAATGCTTTACATAATTACTTATCCACAATCCTAAAGGGGAAGCTAAGGAGAATAAAACCAAATAAAGCAAATGGGAACCTCTGCTTAAGGAAAAGCTGCGCAATACACCTACAAAGGCAAAGGCCTCCAAGGCTTTATGTAACAGCATGCCTGCTACAAGACTCATCTGACGGGTCGCATAATGGCACCAATGACCATGCACCAAAACAGCACCATCTAAGAGCGCATGCAATGTTATACAAACCAAAAAAGGAAGCACTTTATGTTGATGTATGGTATCATGCTTTGCATCAGAGGCCATGGTGTGGCCATGCTCTACACCTCCGCTAAATAGTTCAATAATGCGTTGCAAGAAAAACCCCATTAGCATATAGCTACCTATATGCAATGGCTCTATTTCAGAAGCAAACAGTTCTGGTAAGAGATGCAACAGCGTAACAGCCAATAGATATCCTCCTGAAAAAGCTAATAAAAACGGTAAAACGCTAGCTGGAATAGTGGATTGCATAGCAACTGCTAAACCACCCAATAAGGCAGCAAAAAAAAGCATCCAAAATAGTATAACCATACTTACCTTAACATGTGCCCTGAACTATATGCGTATAAAGATACAAAAATCAAACTTTTCTAAACTACTTTTTTACGGGTTTTGCGGAATCCGTACACCTATGCGTAACCGTGCGCTGCGTGCACGTCTATTTCTATTGATTTCTTCCTGAGAAGGGGTTATAGGTTTGCGTTGCAAGGGTACAAAAGGACGCAAAAGATTGCCGTAAGCATCTTTTTCGACATTGCCCGAACAGTTTCCTGTATATAAAAAATTTTTAATCAAGCGATCTTCTAGCGAATGGTAAGCAATAAAGGCAATTCGACCACCCGGCTTAATAAGATCCACACATTGCTTTAATAGGCATTCCAGCTCAACTAATTCATTATTTACCTCTATACGGAATGCTTGAAATACTTTCGCAAAATATTGGTCAACACGCCACCTAGGTGCAAAGGGTTCGACTACTGTTCTCAACTGATAGGTAGTTAGCATGGCTGTTTTCTTACGGGCTTTGACAATGGCATCCGCAATAGCAGCGGGCCGATCGACTTCTCCATACAGGCGTAACAATTGTGTTAGTTGTGCTTCTGTATAATGCTGCACAATGTGCTGTGCTGTATGGGGGGAGGTTTGATCCATACGCATATCTAAATTACCATCCCAACGTGTAGCAAAGCCACGCGCTGGCGTATCTATCTGGTGCGCAGAAGTGCCTAAATCTGCTACCAATCCATCTAAGATGGTAATACCATAAAAACTTAGAAATTCCTTTATAAAGCTAAAAGGGGCTCTTATAAAGGTACAAGTAGTATTTGTATAGCTACGGGCTATTTGAGCGGCTGCTCTATCCCTATCAAAGGCAAATAAATGACCTGTAACAAGAGAAGCCATTATGCCCCTTGCATGCCCCCCTCCCCCAAAAGTGCTATCCACATAGTAGCCTGTTGGGGTAATCGCTAATCCCTGTATTACCTCATCTAGCATTACAGGTAAATGATAACCATTTATAAGAGAAGTAGACATGCTCAATATACTACCATTATATCATCCTTATACTGCCCGTATTTCCCCATGCAGTAGCTTATTAGTTGCCTGTACATAATTTAGGGTGTTTCTGCCACTGTGAACGTATTTCCACTAAAATGTAATACCGTAATATGCTGATTCGCATGGTATTTTCCATAATTTATTTTCTGAAGCAGGGTTCCGTCATAGGGTTTATTTTCCCACTCCTTCTGAAAGTAAGTACCATATGTTGCTAGCATACGTCCAAAAAATAGCATCATTTCATAACCGATATAACTGTATAATGTGGGAAAAGTAGCCGTCCTTTGGAAAAACTTATTGCGAAAATCTGTTACTTCAGCTCTACTAAAATCTATGTAACAACCAGATAAAAATAAAAAAGGCAATTTTCTTAGCTGATGTAGCGTTACTATTTCATCTTTGATCCACTGCTCATGCCCTATAATCTGTGGGCGTGTACCTAATTTAAAAGGCAAATTTATTACATTGGAAACCAATAATTTATCTTTAGATGGGATATAAATATGGGTAATTTTTGCTAAGTCTTCTTTTGTTATTTTACTATCATTATTATTATCTGAATCTTCTTTTTCTATTTCTTGATCGGGTTTATTGAGCTGCGCAAAAAAATCTTTTATTGCATTATCGGATAATTCTATAAACCAATCCAATGGTCTCCTTAGTGTTTGCTCTACCCAATATTTGTATCGTGTTGCTTGCAACACATCTTCTCGTGCATGGGTATAAAAAACAGCTATACAAGGTTCTGCTACCGACTTGTTTTGGATAGCACTTAGCGTAAGCTGAGCTGCCTTTTGGGCATAGGTCTCCAGCATAGGTTGAAAAAGAAAAGCAAAGGGATTTCCCTGGATGATGGCAGCATTACTGGAAATAGGATTCACAAAATTAATCTTATGCTGCTTTGCAAAGGAAGCTACCAAAGAAATGGGATCTGAATAGAAGGGACCTATGATGAGATCCATATAAGGTAGCTCTTTCTGTGTAAGCAATGCTTGTGTAATAGAGGTATCCCCTTTAGTATCAAAAACAAAAAGCTGTAAGGCAATGCCTTCTTTTGCTAATGCTTCTCTAGCCAGCTGTATACCTTGATAAAGAGGCAGCACCAATGAAGACAAACTCGTACTAGACTCATAATCAATCTCATCTACAAAAAACGGAAAAAAGATCGCTACACGGTAACAGGCTTTTCGATTGGATACCAGACGATATAAAGGATCATAGGTATAGGTATAATCTCCTAGATTATATTGTTGTTTGATTTGATTAAGTAGTGTAAAGTCCTGTGTTATATAGGCCTGATAAGCTGCTTTTTTATATAAGAGTTTTTTTACAATAACTTCCTTATCAAACGTTTCCGCTAGCTGTTGTAAGCATGAAACCGCTTCTATTTGGCTAAGAAAATATTTTTTCATTTGTGCTACAGACTCAGCCATACGTTTATTTTGAATCAAGCTAAGAAAGTGTAAAGCTTCTGCGAAGTGTTTTTCTTGAAATTTACAGTGGGCTATCCAATAGTATACTTCCTCTTTTTTATCCCATAGGGGGAAATCATGGGACAGCTCATTAAAAGTTTGGGCAGCTAATGGTTTGTCGCCCTCATGGTAAGCAGTCAGCGCATAGTAAAAATGAACATATGGCCTAAGTGTTTCCGGGCACTTTGCTGCCCTAAGCGCCTCTAATGCTATTTTTGCTTTTTTATAATTTCCTTCCCTATATACTGCTTTTGCCTCCGCATATTGGATTAAAAAGGGATCCTTACTGTCCTTTGTAGCTGCTTTTTCTTTTTTCCGTGCAGCAAAGAGGGGGGCTATGGTAGCCATACCTATTACCCACAAGAAAACTACAAAGGCGCATCTTCTGCTGTTCTTTAATTGGCGGCATCTACTCATCATTTATCTGCTTACTTGAAATAAGTCCTACATAAAATTCAACGATCTATGCAAAGCGTCTACTGTAATGTATCTAAACCTAAACTAACATGGATAGCGTAAATTTACAGAATCCATAACAGACACACAACAAAAAAGAGAAACATATATAAACATAAAGAGGAAGCAGCTAAAGTTGTATAGCTGTACGATTGTATGTACCTCTACTACTAGCAAGGAAGCTTCGCTTTTAAAACTTGCACCATACAGGGGATCATAGACTGTAATAAGGGCAAAAGTTTACTATTAGCCATATAAACAGGAGGCAAAGGTTTAAAACCTATATAGCTCCAAGCACATAGCAATATGCCCATACAAAAAGCTGATTTACAAAACCCAAGTAATGCACCCAACACATTATCAAAGGTACCCAAAAAAGTATAGCGTACCATACGTTTTACTAATGCTATCAACACATAAACAACCCCTCCTCCCAGCATAAGCAGGAGTATAGTTAAACAAGTAGGAAGCACTTCTGCTAAAGCAGGCAACGTGCGCAGTGCAATAGGTAACAATCCATAATACAAAGATACCCCCTGCCTTAAGCCAACTAGCAATAGCAAAAAAGAAACCAATTCTACTACAAACCCCTTTTTAAAGCCACTATAAATACCTACTATAAGTGGTATAGTCAATAGAATATCAAGGCTGTTCATGGTTATATCCTCATCGACCTATTCTTAGATACAAGAATAGGACAAAAGTTTAATACAAAAAAGCAAGCAATAAAGCGGCTGGTTTTTGAAAGATGCATCTTATATTATTATTTAATATTATAAGTCATAGAGATAACAACACGCACAAGCTTTTTAGTGGGTATATTTGTATCATTGATCGTCAAGTAAACCTTGCGTAGCATTAGACAAAGCAGCTAACGTTATATGGGCATCAGCAGCTAACTGGTCTGCTGCTTCCCTTAGCATAGAAGGCTTAATCTTATTTAATTCCGTAAAATCAAACTTTACAGGACTCCCCCAATAGTCACTCAAATGTACACCTTTGTCCATTAACTTCTTAGATTTTTGAGCAGATGACCAGATTAAGGAAACATCTGGAGCATATAGCGTTACTTTCATTTTTAATGCATATCTTAATTTTTGTGCGTTTTCTTCTCTATAGTCGCTTAGCATAGGGACTCCGTAAACAATCTGCTGATGTGTAAAACCCTGCTCAAGCAAAAAGAGGTCACACTTTCTGTTTGGGTTTTTAGCTGTGCATTCAGTTTATTCAAATCATTATCTACAGCTTCAAAATGAATAGTCCAAATCCCGAGTGGAGCATCTACCTCCCGCTCTGCTAACCCCTTCACATGAATACATTAACGTTTATCGTTGCGTACATGCACAAACGCCAAACTGAAAATAATACTGCTCAGCACGATCCCTACACTAAGCATCAAGCTTCCCTTTGCACACTTCATTTTGTTTACTTACAGCATAACTAAATTTAAATTATTGGAAACAATACATACACCCTACTTTATGCGAACTTATTAAAACAAAATTAAATAAAGCTAAAAAGTGCCACTGAAAATATAGATTACACATCCCATTACCGAACCATTACTCCAAAAACGCCTTTCTTTTAAAGAATAAACTTTATAGCACTATTGAATGCATGTTTAATAGGTTCATTTTTGAGTTTGTCTTTTTTCAATTCCTTATCCAAACTATAGCTTCCAGCGATTGCCCAATGCTTACTAAACTTATAAGTAATTTCTGGAAATACTACCGCCCACTGGCTCTTATAAGCAATAGCTGGTTTATCTTGTTTATCCTCATTTACCACAGTAAGATAAGTCACTGCTGTCTGAATGTCCCATTTAGAAGTAAGCTCCCACCCAAGTGTAGCACCTCCTCCCACTGCAGCTATTGCTTTTAATTCTTTTTTATCCTTATCAAGGTAATAGAAAGCGCACATTTCTTCCCGCTCCTTATCCTTTTGAATCGCTGCTAAGCCCGTTACATAATCACCCAACCCATACACATACACACCCTGCGCTGTAAACGTACATTTAGCTTTTTTATACTGCGCAACTAAATTACAACCCCAACTTTCTTGAAAACTATTGAGCCCTTTCTGTTTAGGGTCGCTACTACTACTATGTGTATAATTTGTTAAACGTCCTAACAAACCTAACGTCACATGAAAACAATCTGTAACAATCCCTCCTTTTAAGATTAAGGTAGGGATATCATTTTTTAACTTAAAGGAAGATTTCTTATCATCATCTAATTGAATGGCCTTTTGCTCTTCTTCCTCCTCTTTTGTATCTTCTTTTTCTTGCTGCTTAGGAAAGGTATTACTTTGTTGCTTGGGATTTATACAAAAACAACCCACCTTTACCGCAATAGGCTGCTCAATTGCCAAGCCCCATCTAAAGCAATCCAAAGCATCTTCAAACTTGAACTGTATGGTGTTACCATCTACAGAGACTGGTAAAGAAGGGTTGCCTTCCTTATGAGCAAAAAAAGTAGTACCATAACCCAAGCTATATTTTCCTAATGCTACCATTATCTCCGTGTACTTTGCTTCTTTCGTACTAAAACCAAGCTTCGTAGTTACCTGCACATTTTGGTTATTACGCAATATACCTGGGATATCTGCTTTTAAGGTTAACCCTACCTTTACCTTATTAGCAGGTTTTACACTATTCCCTTGCACGCCCATAGAAGGCTCCATAGCCACAGCACCCCGTAGCTTCAACAAAAAAGGCTCTTCTTCATTTGCTTTTTCCCCTGTTTCCTTCCCCTCAAACATAATTGACTTATCTTCTTCATTATCAAATAACTCTATATTATCTTGCTGAATTTCCTTCTGGGTTACCTTACTGTAAACAGTATAGGTAGTGCCATGCCATAGCAGCATGCCCCCTACTATAATTTTAAGTTTCATCGGTCTATTTAATTAAAGTTTATCTTTATTGTAAACACAACACTATTTTAACTTAGTTCAATTTACTAACTACACCAAGCAGCGCTATGCCATTAGGCAACGCATGTTTCGTCGTTAGCGTTTCTCTATTTAAACTAGGGAAGCTCAGGTATTATACAAAAAATTAGCTTTTAATACAATTATTTGTCCGGGTTCTATATTTATTTTTTCAAAGCAAATTAAATGTAATCAATCTTTATCCCGTTTAACAGGATAGGGCTTAGTTCACCAGCTAGCACACTTCCTCTATAGCAAAGGCATGTTTTAGATTATAAGGACCTATCTGTGTTCTACAGAGGCTATGTAAGTAGCCACCGACCCCTAATTTTTGCCCGAGGTCATGCGCAAGGCTACGCACATAGGTTCCTTTACTACAAGTCAATTCAAACGATATAACTGGTAGACGCATAGCGGTAAGTTCTAAGGAATAAATTGTAACAGAACGAGCGTTTAAGTTAACCGCTTGTCCCTGTCTAGCCATTGCATAAGCTCTTTTACCATTCAGACGGCATGCTGAGTAAGCAGGTGGTGTTTGCATTGTGGTTCCTACAAAGGAAGCAGCTGCTGCATATACCATTTCTTTTGTAATATGCGTACAATTAGTTTCACTTATAAAAGGGGTTTCTAAATCCATGGAAGGTGTAGTCTTACCCAACACTATTTGCCCTTTATAGGTTTTAGGTAATTCTTGTAAAGAACTAATTATTTTAGTTTGTTTCCCGCTACAAATCAGAAGCAACCCAGTTGCTAACGGATCTAAGGTACCCGCATGACCTATTTTTTTTACTTTAAGCGCACAGCGGAGCTTCTTAACTACATCAAAAGAAGTCCACTTAAGGGGCTTATCAATCAATAAGATAGCTCCTCTTTCCGTCTGTATAGCATTATTTAGGGCATTCTCCACAACTATATTGATCCAATTTGATCCGAGCAGCAGAGGGTAAGCGTACCATCATTAAGCTAAAAATCAAAATAGCGTTAAATGGTTAGCCACCTAGGCTGCAACAGCAGGGGGCAGCCTAGGATATATTACATGCTATGGTCGCTTAACGGCTCTCTTTACACGGTTAAGTAGATAGGGAGGAACAAGCTTGGTCTTATTTTTAGTTAGAGCAACTACGCCTTGAATTGGAATGGAATCCCAAGGGCTTCCTTTTGTTAAACCTTATGGAAGGTCCCCGTCTAAAGGCGCTTCGTTCTTCCTCTATCGGTTCATTATGAATGATATGCCAGAGTCTTTTTTCCTTAGAAGCGGCAAGCATAGAAAAAGCAAAACCTGTAGCACCTGCTCTTCCTGTTCTACCAATCCTATGGATATAATCTTCTGCCGCTTGCGGAAAATCATAATTAATGACATGTTTAATGTGATCGATATCCAATCCCCTTGCTGCTACATCAGTGGCTACAATAACGGCATAGCGTTTGTTTCTAAAATCTTCTATGACACGTTTTCGCTGCTGTTGCTTTAAGCCACCATGGATAGCACGAACGCTATAATTTGCCTGCTGCAATTTATAGCTAAGTTCATCTGCTCTTAGTTGTGTTTTAACAAAAACAATAATAGATCCTTCCCGTTTAGTTAACTGTTCCAATAAAACGGGGAATTTATCTGATTCCGACAGGTACTTATAGGATTCCTCAATGCTTTTCACATCACTATCAGCCGTTTCAATATGGACACGTACCGGTTTCCTCAAATAGGTTTTTGCCAAGCATTCAATATTCTTATCTAATGTAGCTGAAAACATTAAAGTTTGTCGTTCTATGGGCAAACGTTTAATAATTTTATCTATTTGAATAGCAAAACCCATATCTAGCATACGGTCGATTTCATCCAATACTAAGAAAGTGGTATCATGCAGTTGCAACGATCCTCTACACAAATGATCTTCTACTCGACCAGGTGTACCTACAATAATAGTAGGGCGACTACGCAAGCGCATTAACTGTTTACCAATAGGTTCACCCCCTATTAATAGTAGCGTACGTAAATGCCTAGAACCTCTAACCATAGTAGTAAACACCTCTGCTACTTGCTCTGCAAGTTCACGTGTAGGCGCTAAAACCAATGCAGCTGCAGCTGGATTTTGCATAAGCCGCGCTACCACAGGTATAGAGAAGGCAGCTGTTTTACCACTACCTGTTTTAGAAGAACCTAAAACATCTTGACCTGTTAAGGCTATGGGGATCACCTGATCTTGAATAGCAGTAGGACAGGTGTATTGCATGGTTGCCAACGCACTCAATAGCGCAGGTGGCAAGTTATATTTTTGAAAAGTATTATGCAAAATAAACTGATTAAAAATTATTATTAATAAATATAAGCCTTAGATGGAGACGTGCTTTTCTGCCCATATCCTTCCATTTTTCTAAATTTTTCCACCAAAAACTGAATGCGCCCCATTCCCACTCCCTTACACGGAATCCTTCCTTTTCTTCCCCCTTCACGCTCCCCCTCAATAGCTGCCGTTCCTTGTGTGTGTAGGTCTTCTATTGCTGCCCCCCTCACCTCACTCTCTCCTATCTTGCCTCCCTTATCTTGCTTCCCCTTATCTTGCCCCCCTTATCTTGCCCCTTATCTTGCCCCCCTTATCTTGCCTCCCTTATCTTGCCTCCCTTATCTTGCCTCCCTTATCTTGCCCCCCTTATCTTGCCCCCCTTATCTTGCCCCCCTTATCTTGCCCCTTATTTTGCCTCCAGGAAGAAATGTTGGGTCATTGTGTTTTGTGTAGCTAAAAACTAGAGGCAATTTAACAGTTTTTACACTCTTATACAAATTTTACACTTCTGTTGCAAGAGCCAACCCATCCCTTTCAACAGACATTTCCTATTTATTTAATTTTACATACACCACACTCCAAGCGTTCTCATCCCCATCTTTATCAATTGAAGAACATAGGATACCCTATAAAAGACTCGTAATGAATCATAAGGTATCCCTATTGTAAGATTTCTTCCAAGTTCTATTTCTTTTCCAGCAAGCGTTTCTGTAAAAATTTCTGAATAACTATAGGTTTAGGCAAAGCTTCCACAGCAGCAGTAGCAAAAGGTTCCAAAGCCATTTCAGTCAAACAAGCAGTAGCCATTTGTAAAAAAGGCAACGAAACCTCTACTTTATGGAATTTTATAAGCAACGTTTGATGGGTTAGCAGATGAGTTACCTCCTCTGTAAACGTTACAATAGGCAAACGATGCTCTTGCAATAAATTAAGCAGCGCATCCTGCATTTGATCTAAGGTAAGCCGTTGACTATTTTCCACCAAATGGAAATCATACATATTTTGCCAAATACCACGGTGCGTACGCTTTTTCATAAATACAGTATCCCCATGTGCGACCATAATGTAGTCAAAGTAGCGTTTTCTTTTATGTATTTTAGCAGTTTTAACAGGCAATATATGCTGTCTATTGCTATGGAAAGCGTTACAATAAGATTGAAAAACGCAAGTTGCACAAAGCGGCAACGAAGGCGTACACTGCAGCGCACCAAAATCCATAATAGCTTGACTGTAACGATCGGGATACAAAGGATCCACCAATGCCGTTGCTAGTTGCGTAATGTATTTTTTTCCTTGCAGCGTGCTTATGTCATGGGCTAATCCAAAGATACGTGCCAATACACGGTAAACATTCCCATCCACTGCCGCCACCACTTCCTTAAAAGCAATAGACGCAATCGCTGCGGCTGTATAAGGCCCAATGCCCTTAAGCGTTAACAGTGTACGGTAGTTATTAGGAAATTCTCCCTGATACTGTTGTACAACAGTTTTAGCGCACTGATGTAAATTACGTGCCCTACTATAGTAACCCAACCCCTGCCACGAACGTAAGACTTCTTGTTCTGTTGCATGAGCCAATACGCTTAAGGTAGGATATTGTGCTACCAAACGTTCATAATAAGGCAACCCCTGTACTACTCTAGTTTGTTGTAAGATAATTTCTGATAGCCATATTTTATAGGGATCTTTAGTAGCACGCCAAGGTAAACAGCGCTGATGTATGGCATACCATCCCAGTAATAGTTTACGAAAAAGTATCGGATCAATAGGCGTAGCTAACATGCAAAAATCTAGAATGCAATGTAAGGTAATTTTACTACTTCCCTTAGAGGTTAAGGTAGTTTTTATGCTAGGTCACTGGAGCATACTGCTCATACAAAATTTATTACAACCACTTAAGCTACCTGTCAGAGTACCCTCTGCTGATTTATAGGCACTACGCTAGAAAAGTCCAGCCATTCTTCCTAAACATATTCCTTTAACACAGGGCAAAGCCGCCAGGGAGGAATATACACATCTTCTTAAAATATCCCTAGCTGACCATAGCTATCTCTTTAGGATTGTATAGCTCCTGTTGTCCATGGTATGTTTCTATCACCAATTGTCCTATGCTATTTACGGTTACAATCTTACCATGCTTATATCCATTTACTGTTTGAAAGCCATGCCATTCATTCTTACAATATAATTTATCCAAATAGCATGTCCAAAGCGATTCTATTTTATTAGCTTGAAGCTGGCCATAATACATACCCAATGCATGGAGCATTTGATTGAGCAGTAAGGACCTATCTAAGGGGGCCGCATGATGCAATGCCAAAGAAGTAGCAAAAGGCGTTTTAAACGTTAACTGATTCACATTAAATCCAACGCTGATTACGGCTGATTTAACATGTGTTTTGCCTATTTGCGTAGCAATTAAGATACCTCCTAGCTTTTTATTTTTATAATAAATATCATTGGGCCATTTAATGGCCACATTTATTGGGTTAAGCCAGTAGGCTGCCGCTTCATAAACTGCTAAGGAAGTAATCATATTCAAAGCAAAGACAGCTGCGGCTGCCAATACCGTTGGATAAAGCAGCAAGGTAAATAATAAATTTTTTCCTACTTCCGATTCCCAATTATTCTGTCTTTGTCCTCTTCCATTGGTTTGATAATCTGCTATCCATACGGTTCCCTCTGCTAATCTCCCTTGTGCTAAATAAGGCTGGATCCTATCGATGGTAGAGGTACACTCCGCATAATAAAATGAAGCATTGGGGAAAGGAGCATATAGCATTATTGCGTACGTTCTAGTTGGCAACCATTTGTGTTATGGGCAAGGCAGCTATTTCTTCTAATACATCGCATAGGGCAGCATAGGAGGAAGCTTCTACCAATTGAGCGCGATAGGGTTTGATATATGGTATTCCCTTGAAGTAATTGCTATAATGCCGCCGCATTTCTAGCATAGCGGTTTGCATTCCCTTCCACTGGATGGCATGGGATAGATGTTGTTGAATGGTAGCCACACGTTCTACCAAGGTCGGTGGGGGGAGCAGCGTACCCGTTGCATAATAATGCTTAATTTCTCTAAAGATCCAAGGATACCCAATAGTAGCACGGCCAATCATTATACCATCTACCCCATATTTTTCTTTATAAGCAATAGCTTTAAGTGGGGTATCGATATCACCATTTCCAAAAATAGGGATATGGATGCCAGGGTGGGCTTTTACAGCGGCAATATAGCTCCAATCTGCTATGCCTTTATACATTTGTTGTCTTGTTCTACCATGGATACTAACCGCTTGTATACCTACATCTTGTAACCGTTGTACCACTTCTACAATTTTAATAGAGTGGTGGTCCCATCCCAGACGTGTTTTAACGGTAACAGGGATGGACACTTGTTTAACAATTTCTGCTGCCATAGCCTGCATTTTAGGCAAATCTAACAGAATACCAGCACCTGCTCCTCTACAGGCTACCTGCTTAACAGGGCAACCGTAATTGATATCGAGTAAAGTAGGTTGTGCTTGTTCTACGATAGCGGCTGCTTCCCGCATAACTTCTATTTTTTCACCAAAAATTTGTATGCCTATGGGGCGTTCTTGTTCATATATGGTTAACTTTTTTAAACTTTTGTTAGCGTTACGTGTAAGTCCCTCTGACGAGATAAACTCTGTATACATCAGATCTGCGCCATACGTCTTACAGATAGCCCGAAAAGGAGGATCACTGACCTCTTCCATAGGTGCTAATAAAAGGGGAAAATCACTTAATTTAAGATCGCCAATTTGTACCATATTTATTTGGAAACTTTGGTTATCATTTTATGTATACACCATGGTAACGTCACGCTTTGAAGTTTTAAGGAGGCATAGATATACATATACCAGGCTATTCCATGGCAATTTTCCTTAGGGAGTAGGGAATAAGCGGACAGTTGCATGTGCAGAACAAGCGGATAGATAAATCGGCATTGGATTTAAACTATTTTTATTTACTATGCAATAGCAACCGTATAGGGGAGTAGCGCTTGGATACCTTGTTGCGAGCGGGTCCTAGCCAACTGCTGCAAAAAGGGGTATTCCTTCTGCAAGGCAGTAAGCATGGGTTCTTTCCCACTGATACCCTTATCAATATAACTTATCAATCGTTCCCATCTCGATCGAGGAAATGGGAAATAAATAGTTTCATACTTTTCTGTTAGCTCGGCCAATTCGGCTGCTTTTACAACAGCCGCTTCAAGATCGCCTAATGCATCCACCAATCCATTGGCCACGGCCATCTTACCTGTATATACCCTCCCATCCGCCACTGCTTCCGCTTGAGTCAAGGTCATATTGCGTCCTTTACAGACTTTATACAGAAAATTAGCATATCCTTCTTGCAGACACCTATTGATCAACTTAGTTTCCTCAAGGGTGCATTTTATACGAGATACCCCCCAATCTGCAGAAGGCGCTGTCTTAACCACATCTTGCTCAATACCTATTTTTTGCATCAATGGCTCAGGGTTAAAGAGCAAAGCAAAGATACCAATAGAGCCGGTTAGCGTAGTAGGATGAGCAAAAATATAATGACAAGGTGCCGCCATATAATAACCACCTGAAGCAGCCACATCTGATAGCGAAGCTACTACTTTTTTAGTCTTTTTTAATTCCTCTATAGCCCGCCACATGCTCTCTGATACATAGGCTAACCCACCGGGAGAATTGATGCGTAAGACTACTGCCTTAACGGTAGGATCCTCTTGTGCGGCTTTAATATTACGGATAAAGGTATCCCCCCCTAAGTAGTTTGGATCACTGCTGCGGTCATCCACTATCTCCCCCTCTGCTACAATAACGGCTACCCTATTTTTACAAGCTGCTTGATCCTGCTTCGCAGCTACCCGTTTGTCCCATAAATAATTCCTATAATCAATAAAATTAATATCTTTTTTATTTGTTGTTTTAACGTATTGCTTTTGAAACAGTTCCCTAGCTCCTTCCTCACAGTCTATTTTAGTAACTAGCGCCGCCTGCTGTGCATCACAGGGCAAGATAGCAGAAAGATTATGGGCCAATTGCTTAAGCTTAGGAACTGGTATATTTCTAGCTAAGCTAATGTTCCCTAAGAAATGATTGTAGATATCAGAAAGATAAACTTCTATTTGTTGCCTATTTTCTGCACTCATTTGATTCAAGCAAAAAGGCTCCACATAACTTTTGCACTTGCCTACACGGAATATAACTGGCTCAATAGACAGCTGTTGCAATAGTTTCGTATAAAAATAAACGGTTGCAGCTAATCCCTTAAATAAAACTTGCCCCTCAGGATGTAATACAATATCATCTGCTACGGAAGCTATATAATAAGATTTATTGGTATAAGAGGGCGCTCCATACGCTACAATGGGTTTTCCTGCTTTTTTAAAGGACAACAAAGCCTCCCTTATTTCCTCTAAAGCAGCCCAACCTCCATTAAACAGGGGAGATACCTTTAAAAAGATAGCCTCGATGCGCTCATCGGTCGTGGCCGCTTGAATGGATCTCTTTAGTTTTCTTAAGTCTATATTTCTATTTTTTTCTTTCCCCACTTCAAACAACGAGCAGAGCGAGTCCTCCGGTGCATTTATTTCAATTACTTTGCCCTGCATGGAGAGGGTTAAAATGGAAGACTCCTTGATCGCATATTTCTTATCCGTACCTATTGCGAATGAAAACACATACACCATCAATAAACATAGGCCCATTAAAGCCATAAAGCAACCTATAGCAATGGTACAAACCTGCTTAAAAAAACGACTCATCTTTAGTAATTTATATAGCATTAATCAAATAAAAGTGGGCCTGCGTGGACTTGAACCACGGACCTCTACATTATCAGTGTAGCACTCTAACCAGCTGAGCTACAGGCCCCTACTTTTTATATATTATATAAATAAAGTTAATAGAAAAGCACAAGCTATCCTATTTTGCACACAGAACCATACCTAAAATGCGGTATCTAAATTTTTCTAATTTTAACATAAATTGCTTTGACCTAGAAAACCTCTTAAAAATAAGCTAAGGATTCCTAACAACCAAAAAATAGTACACTTTTTTACATAAAATTACGTTTTTACAACCAATTGTACATGCTTACCATTGCCCCCTTGCCATTTAGGAATAGGAAAAGCAAGAGAATAGCTTTTAGTGCCAGATGGGCTTGGCAGGGAGCAAAACAATAGGTATACTGAGCTTCTCCTCTAGCCAAGTGAGAGGGGAGCGCTTACATGGGATCCACATCCAATAGCAACTGAATTTTACTGAATAATTTTTGCTTGATAAGTTGTTGGCACGCTGTTTGTAGCATTGCTTTTCTTATTGGTAAATGGGGTAAATATTTATTTTCTATTTTCACAAAAAAATCCAACAGAAAAAAACTTTTAACCTTCCCGACCAAGGGTTGCTGTGGACCTATTACGGTAGGGCCAAGCTTTGCTTGTAACATTTTTTTAAGTTCCATTGCCCCCAACTGTAGGGTAGTTTCATTGGTACAACGTAAGGTTACTTTTATTAATTTAACATAGGGGGGGTATAGAAATTTCTCTCTTTCTGCTAATTCAGTTTGGTACATACCTTGGTAATTTCCATCAGCTAGGTAGCGGAACAAAGGGTGGTGTGGTTGGGCAGTTTGAATAAAAACCTTACCGCGGTGTTCGCGTCTGCCTGCTCTACCTGCCAATTGGGTAATCAGTTGAAAACATTTTTCATTAGCCCTGAAGTCAGGGAAATGTAATAAGCCATCTATATCCAGTACGCCTACTAGGCGTATATGAGCAAAATCTAACCCTTTGGCGATCAGTTGGGTTCCCACTAACATAGCTGTTGGATCAGAAGAAATCTTTTGTAAAAGAGCTTGACAGGCAGTTTTACTTTTGGTACTATCCAAATCCATACGAACAATTTTTTGTTCTGGGAAAAATAACTGCACTGTTTCTTCAATCTTCTCCGTTCCAAATCCCCTATTATGCAGCTGCCGAGAACCACAACAGGGCGCTATGGTAAAAGGAGCGGTAGTATAGCCACAATAATGACAAATTAACTGCTGTACTTCCTGATGATAGGTTAAACTAACGGAACAGGTAAGGCAACAGGGAACCCCTCCACAAGCAGCACATAAAAGATAGCAGGCATACCCTCTTCGATTGTGAAAAATGATGGTTTGCCCACCCTCCTGACTGTTTGCTTGCATCGCAGCTAATAGCGTCAAAGAGAAGTTTTCACGCATTGTCTTATATTGTTTTTCTTTTTTTAGATCAATAAAAAAAAACTTTGGAGCAGTGGATGTACTAAATCTTTGGCTCAATGTTACTAGTCCAAATTTAGCAGATTGGGCATTGTAATAGCTCTCAATAGAAGGGGTCCCAGAGCCAAGTAAAACATTGGCTTGATGCTGTTTGGCTAGGATAATGCTGCTATCACGTGCCTGATAGGTAGGCGCGCTATCTGTATGTTTATAAGCCATATCGTGCTCTTCGTCCACAATAATCAATCCTAACTGCTGAAAAGGCATAAAAAGAGCAGAGCGGGTTCCCACAACCAACAAAGTTGGTTCCTGTAGGGTACGTTCCCATGCTTGTAAACGTGCTGCCGTAGTTTGCTTGGAGTGGTAGACGACCAGCCATTTTTCAAAAAAAGGCTTGATACGCTCTATCATATGCGTTAACAAGCTTATTTCTGGTAATAGGAATAAAACCTGTTTTTGTTTTCGTAAGATTTCTGCTATCCAATGCATATACAATTCCGTTTTACCACTCCCTATGGCACCATAGAGCAATACTACCGTTTTAGTGGCAAATTGTGATTGAATAGCCGTAAATGTTTTTTTTTGCATGGTTGTCAATATAGTCAACGGTTGTAACGCAGCAGCAAAGAGGGGGGGTATTGATGCGGTTGACTTATCTGCTATGGTTCTTGCAACTGTGGCTTTAATCCATCCTTCTGCTAAGCAATGTATAATGGCTTTATGCGCTTCTTTCCCTACTAATTTGGTAAGTGCTGGATAACTGTGTGGATGCCGTTGTAGGGCCGTTAATATATTTTTTGCTCCAGCTGCTGTCGTTTTTATGTCAAGAGCAGGGGTAGCTGTAAAAATGATATTGTGTGGTAAGTATAGTGACTTAGGTAATCCAATAGATAACACTTTCCCAACAGTTGCCAAATAGTAATCCGCTAGCCATGTTAGGAAAGCTAATTGCGGTTTGCTGCACAATGGTTGCGCATAGACTACTGCTAATAATGATCTAGTCGTATAATCAGGTATAATATTATGTAATTTGGTTACTATAGCGAATAAAATTTTTCCTGAACGCAACGGTACCAATACGCCACTTCCTACTTTTAGGCTATTTTGGTAGGGAGGGGGAACACGATAGGTTAGTACTTTAAGCGGCAAAGGCAACATAACATCTGCAAAAGCACTTCGATGACCTACCATTTGTATAGTCCCTTATGAATGGGTAATATGGCTAGTAGTAAGCTAACCAACCGTTTAAACCAACGTCCCCATTTTAATTTGGGTAAGTCTACGCTTCGTATCCAGTGAAAAGTCGCCTTGTAGTATCCAATTATAATAAGACGGCTCTAATTTAAGCACTTCTGTTACTATTTTTCCTTTATGTTTGCCAAAATTAAAAACAGGTAAACGCTCTGTATTGTAAATGATTCTGCCTGCTAGATCTATCCTATTGCTATTGGTGAGGTTGTGCAATGTTTTTACATCGTTTTGTATGGTACCCATTATATTTCCCAACGGATCCGTTACATTCTGGTTTTCATATCTTTTAATCTGTTCTAGTAAAATCTCTATAGTTGCTTCTGAATCTACCAGCGCATTATGCGCTCCCTTTAATTCTTTTTGGCAATAGAATTGATAGGCTGCCTTTAAGGTTCTTTTTTCCATTAAATGAAAGAGCCTTTGTACATCTATCATTTTCCTATTGTCTATCTTAAAGTCTAATTCAGCACGCAGAAAGCTTTCTACCAGTATCGGCACATCAAAACGAATCAGATTAAAACCAGCTAAATCAGAACCTTTTAAAAAGACAAGTAGCTCCTTGGCAAGCTGCTTAAAGGTAGGTTGATCTTTGAGATCTTCTGCATATAGACCATGTATTAAACTTGATTCAAGAGGAATCGGTATTTCTGGGTTAACTCTTTTATGAAAAGTAGAGCGTTGTCCATTGGGCATAAGCTTAATAAACGCAATCTCTAAAATACGATCATTGATAAGATCTATACCTGTAGTTTCTAAATCTAAAACAACAAGCGGATTGGTTAATTGTAAATGCATGATTAAGTGCTTATTCTATGGTTTAAAATGATAGGAAATCGGACATACCATAGTGATTCTTTTTGCTTTATCTATTTGAAAGATCTCTACTGATCTCTCAGTAATGGATTTCATTTTGTAAATATAACGCAATCTCTCCGGTTCTATAGAAGCCTTTATGCCTTCTTATTGGATGTGCTTTTTTCTCAAAAAAACCTATTTATTATTTTTACTTAATACTCAATTCCTTCATTACTATTTCACCTATGGGATCTTCAGAATTTCCTTTCTTTTAGGGCGCATTAGAAAATGCTTTATGATTCGAATCATAAAGCATTGATTTTCTCCTTATGTGTATTGACAGAATCTGTAGGAGAAATCTTAGCAGGTGCACTCTTTGGCTACATTATAGCAGGCTATGGTTTTCAAATCGGATTTGCAGTAAGTAGGTTTCTTTTTTTACTTTCTGCATTTTTTATGTAACAAATTATAAATAAACACATAGTATACCCAAGCATACAGCAATGTTTTGTATTAATTTGTATCAAACAACCTACTCATATGTTTACCTAAAAATGAAAATGCATTTTTTAGCACGTAACACGCAAACCCATACATGGCTCCATGATAACAACTAAACAACATCTTCCCGTATTATAAAAATAGCTTAAGAAAGGATGTTTTCATAGATAAGCATTTATAAAATCCCTACCTAATAATTACATAATATTCTCAATATGAGAACGAGATAATCCAGTAAGAAGCATAATATCCTCTATATAGTACCCTTTTTGAAGCATAGACTTGGCAATTTCTAGCTTACCTTCTAATTTGCCCTCTAGCTTACCCTCTAGTTTGCCCTCTAGTTTGCCTTGTAGTTTACCTTCGTCCCTATATTTTTGTGCTATAGTTCTCATAATATCTTCTTTATCTTCTCTAGGTAGATGCTTTGAGATAATCTTTTCTAGAACGGGTTGTGTATCTTCAGATAATTTGCTGTCACTATACCATAAGAAATTCCTTATATAAATATAACCTTTTTCCTTATCAAGGAGAATACAAGACTTAAAATTGTCTAAAAATTTTTCCCATAAAGCAAGCATATCACGGGCATAAATGTGCTTCATGAAATATTCCAACATACCTAAATGTGCCTTCTGCTTGATCTCCTCATCTGGCATAGAAAATAAATCTACCAGTTGATAATCTCCTCCCATAAATTCTTTAGCAAGAATGGGGTGACTAAACAAATCCCATAAATTCCTTGGGGAATTAAAGGGGCTATTACCATGGTATAACACTATGGGAAGTACCAGTGGTAATTTTGATTTCTTCTTTGTTTTATGCCTTTCAAGTAACAGAAACATATATTTCCATAACTTAAACGATAGCCAATACTTAGGACTAACCTCCGCTTCGATCAATGTATAAATGAATACTTCCTTATTATCTTTCATCTTCATGGAGAAGATTAGATCACTGAGTTTTTGCTTTAAATCGTCCTCTACAAAAGATTCTTTTTCTATCTTAAGCGTGGTAAAATCCAATAATGATTTACAGGATTCTGGTAAATAATGGTTTAGAAATTCCTGAGCAGCTATTGGATCGGAAAGGATTCTTTTGGCCAGCCCATCATGTTTTAATCTTCCTGTCATAAAGATAACTTACTAATAAGTATTAAACAGGGAGAATAGGAATAGCAAAGCAGATGCGATTGCTAATTTTTTACTCTTCTACCGATATACGCATATAATACCAAAGCTAATGAAAAAAAAGAACGGATCTTTTCAAAAAATTGTGTGAATGGATAAGAGTTCTTTAAAATCTACCTTAAAGTTTAATCATGAAATGTACCATAGCACTGTTCCAATATTGAAAAAGTTTCTTCTGAAGAAGAAAATATACCTTCTTAAAAATTTGGGTAGGTCCTAAAGAAAATCGCCTAATTTATACAACAAAATGCTTGGAAAGCTTATTGTTAAGAGCCTAGCCCAATCTCTATGCCTTTTCTTCTTGATACTTTAGTTAATGCTTCTATACCTAACGCCCCAATTACATTGTCTTCCAGGTTAATGTATTTAATATTCTTATTTTTTTCTAATACTCTAGCTAATGCTATGGCACCTTTAATTCCAATCTTATTTTTACTTAGGTCAATATTTGTAATTGTCTTATTGACTTCCAATGCTTTAAGCAATTCCTCGACAACTTCACTTTTAAAATAATTGCTACTTAGATAAATGTCCGTAATTGTATCATTGATTTCCAATTCTTTAGAAAATTCCTTGATACCTTCATTTCCAAAACAATTGCCCTCTAGACCAAAGTCTGTAAATGTACTATTTTCTTTTAATGTATCAGCTAACGCTATGGTACCTTCATTTTTAATTCTATTGTATCCTAGGTAAATCTGTATAATTGTCTTACTTTTTTGCAATACCTCAGCCAATGCTAGGGGCACCTTATTCTTTAACTTTATTAGAAGCTAAGTTAATACTTTTAATTGTCCTATTTTTTTCTAATACTTTAGCTAAATCTATGACATCTTCATCTAAAATATGATCACAATTTAAAAATAATTTAAATTATCTTATTTACCTCTAACATCTCAAGAGCAATGGCTCTTTCTATTGGGTCAGCAATTTTGAGAAATTACGCATTTTCACAGTAAAATAAGTGGCACTATTAAAACGTTCCCTATAATCTTTAATTAACTGAAAACATCTTTCTTTCCCAACTTTATTATATTTCTTCGCTACTATAGATTCTCGTATCATCCGATTAGTACACCACAGCTTGTAACTACTAGTTTACTTTACACAATCAATTATTTCGTAGCACAATTCACGTGGTAAACCACGCCGTTTATCGGCCATAGCTTGCCTATTCATTTAACAAGCAGTTACTACACTCGTTAATAATAACCCTACTACTATTCTATTAAAATGGTTCTGTATGATGGTTTATATTTGAATTTATATTGATTGCAATAGATCTTCTATTACCTTTTTAGCATACCCTCACTTCCTTTATGCTTAAGTACTGCTATCCTGTATAAAGTTTCTTACCTTACAGGGTTTAGTTACCTATTTCTTATTATCCAATAAAATGTGCTACCCACTGCGGTTGCTAAACAAAATTTTCCCTTCTTTATAGGTAACCCCAATAGGCTGCGTTTTGGCAATATGACCAGCTAGTAATTCTGTAGACAAACTGTTAAGTATACATCTCTGGATCAGACGTTTTAATGGCCTTGCCCCAAATTGTATGCTGTATCCTTCCTCTGCTAAATAGGCTACTACTGCTTCATCCAATGCTATAGCAATACCATTCTTCTGTAAATCTGCTTGCAGTTTCTTTACTTGGATGGAAACAATATCTTTGATTACACTTTTAGAAAGTGGATTAAACATAATCAGCTCATCAACCCGATTAAGGAATTCTGGACGCAACTGCTGCTGCAACAGCTGCATAACCTCATCCTTGGTCTGCATCCATAATGCAGGGGAAGGAAGCTCTTCCATAGCCAAAAACCTACTTTGAATAAGCTGCGCACCCATATTGCTCGTCATAATGATAAGGGTGTTCTTAAAATTAGCCGTTCTCCCCTTGCTGTCCGTTAACCTGCCCTCATCTAATACCTGCAATAGGATATTAAACACATCCCCATGGGCCTTTTCTATTTCATCCAACAGCACTACAGCATATGGTTTCCTGCGTATAGCCTCGGTTAGTTGTCCCCCCTCTTCATACCCTACATAACCAGGTGGCGCCCCAATCAAACGGCTAACCGAATGTTTTTCTTGATATTCAGACATATCAATACGAACCATGGCTTGCTCATCGTTGAATAAAAAATAGGCCAATGCCTTAGCTAGTTCTGTTTTTCCTACCCCTGTAGTGCCCAGGAAAATAAAAGAACCAATAGGCCTGCTGGGATCTTGCAATCCAGCACGGCTCCTGCGTACTGCATGGGCAACGGCTTGAATGGCCTCCTCTTGACCTGCTACCCGACTTCTTAGGAAACTTTCTAATTGCAATAGCTTCTCTTTTTCATCCTGTAACATTTTGGCAACGGGTATGCCTGTCCATTGGGCTACAATTTTAGCAATATCTTCTGGGCCAACTTCTTCTTGAAATAAGGGGTTGGCATCACGCAAGGCCTCTGCCTCTACTTGTAATGCGCTTAGCTTATTTTCTGCTTCTACTAATCTGCCATAACGAATCTCTGCAACCTTGCCATAATCAAAATTTCTTTCTGCTTGTTCTGCTTCTAAACGCAGCTGTTCTAGCTGCTTTTTTTGGACGCTAATACCTTGTATAATGGCTTTGTCCTGTTCCCATTTTGCTTTTACTGTATCTCTTTTTTCGCTTAAATTAGCAATGGTTTTCGTCAGTTCTTCTAATTTTGTTGTGTCTTTTTCTTTGCGTAGGGCTTCTCGTTCAATTTCTAATTGTGTGATGTTCCGCTGTAGTTGATCTAAGTCAACTGGTATCGTGTCCAATATGATGCGTTGCTTGGAAGCAGCTTCATCCATTAAATCAATCGCCTTATCGGGTAAGAAACGTTCCGATAAATAACGACTAGAAAGTTTTACAGCCGCAACAACAGCACTGTCTTTAATGCGTACACCGTGATGTAATTCATATTTTTCTTTAATGCCACGTAAAATAGAAATAGCATCCGCTTCTTTTGGTTCTTCTACCAAAACTATTTGAAACCTTCTTTCTAAAGCTTTATCTTTTTCTATATACCTTTGGTATTCTTTTAGTGTAGTAGCACCGATGGAACGTAACTCTCCGCGTGCTAATGCAGGTTTCAATAAATTAGCTGCATCCATGGCGCCTTCTCCAGTTGCACCAGCCCCAATAAGGGTATGTATTTCATCAATAAAAAGAATATACTCGCCATTAGAATCAATCACTTCTTTGATTACAGCTTTAAGCCGCTCTTCAAATTCCCCTTTGTACTTAGCGCCAGCAATGAGGAGACCTAGGTCTAACGAAAAAATAATTTTAGATTTCATATTTTCGGGAACATCTCCGCTTACAATACGTTGGGCTAACCCTTCCACAATGGCTGTCTTACCTACCCCAGGTTCCCCAATTAGTAAGGGATTGTTTTTCGTTCTCCGGGAGATAATTTGTAAGGTTCTGCGGGATTCCTCCTCACGCCCAATAACGGGATCTATCTTACCATCTTTAACAAGCTCATTTAAATTTTTGGCATAACGTGCTAAGGATTGGTATTTAGATTCTGCACTAGGATCTTCAACTTTATGACCACCACGCAATGTTTGAATCGCTCGAAGTAATGCTTGCTCTTCTATACCATACTTTTTCATAAGTACTGCTGTTTTATCTGTTCCACTACAGAGACCCAACAGTAAATGTTCTATGGCAATGAAATTATCTCCTAATTCTTTTTGATAATCTGCCGCACTCCGTAAAGTAGCCTCTATAGTAGGTGATAAGTAGGGCTGCTGCCCAGATGCTTTAGGGTAACTTTGAATAATTTGATCCACTGCTGATGCTAATTGCGTTAACATAACCTGCAACTGGCTCATTAGAAAAGCAACATGTGTTTCAGGATTGCTGAGGATAGCCTTTAAGAGATGGCCCGTATCTATAGCCAACTGCTGGTGTTGCTGTGCCACTTCTATGGCACGTTGTATGGCTTCTTGTGCTTTGATGGTATACTTGCTAAAATCCATAATTTTTTATTTATCCTACTGGTAAAGGTAAGGCTTTTTGAAAAACTATATACGATACATATTACCCTATGAATGCTGGACAATCAACTAAAGCTAAGCAAAGATACTTTTAAAATTTTTTCAAACTCAAAAACCATATCGCTATGTCAAAAGGAGGCTCTATTTTAATCTAAATCTAATGCATACGTTTAGAAACAAATACGTCACAATGGTTTATTTTTGTTTGGGTACCCTAACAAATATACATGCGCCTTGTCTAGCCCAAGCCCCTCTTTTACGTTCTTTGGATGATGCTATTATGCAAGTTTATCAAAGACAAAATTTTGAAGAAGAAGCAGATTTTATATCCATTCAGGAAAACCTTCAAGCAGCTTATGCTAAACCGCTAGATTTAAATAAAATTACCCCTGTAGCATTGACCTCATTAGGGATTCTATCAGATAGGCAAATTGAGCACTTTTTTAAGCACCTTGCCAACACAGGGCCGCTCTATTCCAAATATGAGCTACAAGCTATTCCTGAATTTGACCGAGATAGCATTGCATTGCTATTGCCTTTTGTATATGTACAAGAAAGTTATAGTGTTCCAGCTCATTCATTAGGGGAAAAGATAAAAAGCGGTAACTATTATTGGCTGGTTCGTTATGATCCTTATTGGTTTTCAAAAGCTAATATAAGCCCAAGCGTAAATTATTTACCTTTGGGTAATTTTGATAAATGGATCACCCGATTGGCTATTAAATATCATAACATGGCATTACATATTACAGCCAGCAAACAAGCTGGGGAAGCTTTTTGCTGGGATCCAGCTACCCATCGTTATGGATTTAATATATGGTCCATTTCTCTTTCCTTAACAGCTAGCAAATATTTTAAGTACTTGATAATAGGCGATTTCCAAATTGGACAAGGGCAAGGTCTGTTGCTAAATGCAGGTTATACTAGGGAAAAGGGGTCTGATCTGGTTGCTGTTATGCGTTCTAATAACATAGGCATTCGGCCTTATAAAAGTATACAACGTAAAGGATTACGTGGTATAGCTATTACCTCTACTATAGGACCGCTTGAATGGACTGGATTTTATGCTAATAACAATTTGGATGCTGATTTAAAATGGGCTACCCATTACAAACCTTATACCCATCATATAGCCTATACAACTAAATACGATACGCTCCATCATTTAGAAAAGAAAGGTACCCTGAATGAACAGACAGTAGGTTGTACGTTACGTCTACCTTATCTTCATAACCAAGCAGCAGTAGGGATAAATGTACTTTACCATTATTATGACTTGCCTATCATACCTAAAGTGAGTCACTATAGCAGCTATTTATTCCAAGGTCAACAGGCAGCAGCTAGTAGTTTATTTTACTGCCTCCCCTGGTACAATAGCCTATGGTTTGGAGAAGGGGGCGTTGGAATTTTTAGTACTGCTTTAGCAAAGCACAAAGTGGGAGCTGCTTTTATTACAGGATTAATCATTAGTCTTTCACGCTATCTAGATTTTGCCACCGCATTGTATTACTATGGTAAAACATTTTATGCTCCTTACGGCAATCCTTTTAAACAGTATGCTACAAACCATGGTAATGAAGAGGGTATGTATGGTGGCATCAGCTGGACGCCACAATCTAACTGGAAGCTGTCTACCCATGCGCATCTTTTTGCTACGTTACGCCCTAAACCACAATTAGACAAAGCTGGCCATGGCTATACTGTTGTTACACGTTCCAGCTATACATGGCATCGAACTACTACATGGGTACTACAGCACAGATTTAACCAAAACCCCAAAAATAAATCTATAGAAACCATGCGTATACATCCTATGGATAACGTAGTAGGCATAATTCAGAAACATCATTTTAAATGTAAAATAGACCATATATTTACGCCCACTTGGTGGACCAACATAGAAATGCAATATACCCACTATACTTTTGGAGCGGTAACCTATTCGGGTTATGCATTATCCGCTGTACAGAAATGGATCTGTAACAAATTACAAATTGCTTGTAAAGTGATTTATTTCAATGCAAAAAATTATGCAGCAAGATTATATATCCATACGCCCCAACCATTATATAATGGTATGTTCTTCAAACCTTTTTATGGTCATGGTATAGACTCCCATTTTTTAATTTGTTGGAAACCTATACCATGGATACGTTTGGAAGCAAAATATACAGTAACTTATCTACTGGAATCCATATACTTAAAACAAAGAATGGCTAATCCTAATAGCAAAAAACAAAGCATCGCCTTGCAATGTATGCTGCGTCTTTAAATGTGTATAGAACGGCCATATCTAATTATTCTAAAAGGGCTTGGGAAAATAGTTATTGTGGTATTATTTCGTATTGCTTCCGCTAATCGTGCTATATATCCATTTGTCATTCCATCGCAAACTAGCTCAATAGTTGTAATCGTCTTATTAACCTTTAAAGCTTCCACTAATGCTGCTATATCTGCATTGTTAATATACGTGCCATTTAGCTTAATAGTTGTAATTGTCTTATTAACCTTTAAAGCTTCCGCCAATGTTGCTAGACCACCTGCAATAATACCGTCACCTAGATTAATAGTTCTAACTGTATTATTTTCTTTCAGTATTTCAGCTAACATATTCCAACTAAAAGGTGATATAATCCTTGGATTCCTCTTCCTGAATTCGGATACCTTAATAGTTGTCATTGTCGTATTTTCTTTAAACGCTTTAACAGCAGCAGCTCGTAGTATTGGTTCATTAACAGCGATAAGAAAGTATTCGTCTTTGCAGTAGAATGTATCGAGCTCATTAAAGCTGTTTTTATAAAGCTTATATAACTTTTCTTCTGCATAAGTCTTCGTTACGCTATTGGAACGCCAAAATTCTTCAATGCTATCTCTTTTTATACATTGGGTCATTTCGAAAAGTAATTCATTGGGGAGGTGTTTACCCATATCTTGCCTATTCATTCGACAAGAAACTACTGCACTGGTTAATAGGAATACGCTTATTGCTATTTTATTGTTAGCATTGTTTTGCATAAACTGAATAATTTATTATTATGTTTTAATAAAGGTTATCATTATCCTTATAAAATTTTTAGCCTTATAAAGTAAGCAAAAAGTTACTCTTTATATTTTTATTATCCAATAAGGAAGCTACTCCTATATAAAAACAGCTATGCGTAAAAAGATCTATACAGAACTGGATGACTTACAACAGGATTTAAATAGCTGGTTACACTACTATAATTGTGAGCGACCCCATTTCGCGTATATGTAAGAGCAATAACTAACAGACTAAACTTAACTGACAAGTATAGGAGGGTTAGATTTTTACTGCCTGCAAGATTAAATCTTGACGCCTACACCTTTGTTCGCATATAAAATTATTGCTACATTAATGGACATAAGCTTACTATCAGCAGAAAATAGCAGCACCACCCTCCCTAAGCCTGCCATGCCGTTTGACGCTAAGGGGTAACATAAAAGCTTTTCTTATAATTTATTTATGATGCAATTCCTTATGCATAACAAGAGATGTATAAAACCAAATAGGACAATAGGCCATGTTGATCATCCGAAGCGTAGCGTCCCTATTTTGCCTGTTCATTTAAAAAGAAGCTATTGAACTGGTCAATAGTAATCATTTCGCTACTATTGTTTTGCACAAGAGGTTTTTGAATAATTTATTTATTACAATGGGTCCCCTGTGGAATTTCTGTGTAAGATCTTTAACCCTGCAAGGTTAATTATAGTTGGTCTATTCTACTTATATAAGCTAGATGCTTATATACATTTGGCATATAGTCCGGGCTATGGCACCTAGTTCCAGTAGGGAACAACCTTGGCATATGGGTCTGTTTTTTCATACCTAAGGGTACAACCATAACTAAAATCATGCATAATACGCCAAAGAAGCATCCAAACAAACTGCACTAATAATCCTACAGGCTTTAATTTAAAAAAGCCCCGGACAAATCCTATACCTTTCAACAGCTCTGTACCCTCCTACAGCTTACAGAAAAAAAGATAAAGCAGCCATATCTAATAATAAATACGGCCATATCTAATTATTCTAAAAGGGCTTGGGAAAATAGTTATTGTGGTATTATTTCGTATTGCTTCCGCTAATCGTGCTATATATCCATTTGTCATTCTATCGCAAACTAGCTCAATAGTTGTAATCGTCTTATTAACCTTTAAAGCTTCCACTAATGCTGCTATATCTGCATTGTTAATATACGTGCCATTTAGCTTAATAGTTGTAATTGTCTTATTAACCTTTAAAGCTTCCGCTAATGTTGCTAGACCACCTGCAATAATACCGTCACCTAGATTAATAGTTCTAACTGTATTATTTTCTTTCAGTATTTCAGCTAACATATTCCAACTAAAAGGTGATATAATCCTTGGATTCCCCCTCCTGAAGTATTCGTCGAAGTTGGATACCTTAATAGTTGTCATTGTCGTATTTTCTTTAAACGCTTTAACAGCAGCAGCTCGTAGTATTGGTTCATTAACAGCGATAAGAAAGTATTCGTCTTTGCAGTAGAATGTATCGCGCTCATTAAATCTGTTTTTATAATACTTATATAAATTTTCTTCTGCATAAGTCTTCGTTACGCTATTGGAACGCCAAAATTCTTCAATGCTATCTCTTTTTATACATTGGGTCATTTCGAAAAGTAATTCATTGGGGAGGTGTTTACCCATATCTTGCCTATTCATTCGACAAGAAACTACTGCACTGGTTAATAGGAATACGCTTATTGCTATTTTATTGTTAGCATTGTTTTGCATAAACTGAATAATTTATTATTATGTTTTAATAAAGGTTATCATTATCCTTATAAAATTTTTAGCCTTATAAAGTAAGCAAAAAGTTACTCTTTATATTTTTATTATCCAATAAGGAAGCTACTCCTATATAAAAACAGCTATGCGTAAAAAGATCTATACAGAACTGGATGACTTACAACAGGATTTAAATAGCTGGTTACACTACTATAATTGTGAGCGACCCCATTTCGCGTATATGTAAGAGCAATAACTAACAGACTAAACTTAACTGACAAGTATAGGAGGGTTAGATTTTTACTGCCTGCAAGATTAAATCTTGACGCCTACACCTTTGTTCGCATATAAAATTATTGCTACATTAATGGACATAAGCTTACTATCAGCAGAAAATAGCAGCACCACCCTCCCTAAGCCTGCCATGCCGTTTGACGCTAAGGGGTAACATAAAAGCTTTTCTTATAATTTATTTATGATGCAATTCCTTATGCATAACAAGAGATGTATAAAACCAAATAGGACAATAGGCCATGTTGATCATCCGAAGCGTAGCGTCCCTATTTTGCCTGTTCATTTAAAAAGAAGCTATTGAACTGGTTAATAGTAATCATTTCGCTACTATTGTTTTGCACAAGAGGTTTTTGAATAATTTATCTTTATTACAATGGGTCCCCTGTGGAATTTCTGTGTAAGATCTTTAACCCTGCAAGGTTAATTATAGTTGGTCTATTCTACTTATATAAGCTAGATGCTTATATACATTTGGCATATAGTCCGGGCTATGGCACCTAGTTCCAGTAGGGAACAACCTTGGCATATGGGTCTGTTTTTTCATACCTAAGGGTACAACCATAACTAAAATCATGCATAATACGCCAAAGAAGCATCCAAACAAACTGCACTAATAATCCTACAGGCTTTAATTTAAAAAAGCCCCGGACAAATCCTATACCTTTCAACAGCTCTGTACCCTCCTACAGCTTACAGAAAAAAAGATAAAGCAGCCATATCTAATAATAAATACGGCCATCTACTTTGGCGAACGTTCTTGCACCTCTCTTTGTAATACCATTGTACATTAGATGAATAGTTGTAATTGTCTTATTAACCTTTAAAGCTTCCACTAATGCTGCTGCTCCTGCATCTTCAATACCATTGTACAGTAGGTAAATAGATGTAATTGTCTTATTAACCTTTAAAGCTTCCGCTAATGCTGCTGTACCTGCATTTCCAATAGTATTATAGCTTAGGCTAATAGATGTAATTGTCTTATTAACCTTTAAAGCTTCCGCTAATGCTGCTGTACCTGCATTTCCAATCTTATTATGGGTTAGGCTAATAGTTGTAATTGTCTTATTAACCTTTAAAGCTTCCGCTAATGCTGCTATACCTGCATCTTCAATCCTATTAGAGTTTAGGTTAATATCTGTAATTGTCTTATTAACTTTTAAAGCTTCCGCTAATGCTGCTATACCTGCATCTTCAATCTTATTATGGGTTAGGCTAATAGTTGTAATTGTCTTATTAACCTTTAAAGCTTCCGCTAATGCTGCTGCTCCTGCATCTTCAATCTTATTATGGGTTAGGCTAATAGTTGTAATTGTCTTATTAACCTTTAAAGCTTCCGCTAATGCTGCTGCTCCTGCATATTCAATAGCATTGTAAAAGAGGTTAATAGTTGTAATTGTCTTATTAACCTTTAAAGCTTCCGCTAATGCTGTTGCACCTGCATCTCCAATAGAATTACAGCTTAGTGTAATAGTTGTAATTGTCTTATTAACCTTTAAAGCTTCCGCTAATGCTGCTGCACCTGCATCTTCAATAGCATTGTAAAAGAGGTCAATAGTTGTAATTGTCTTATTAACCTTTAAAGCTTCCGCTAATGCTGTTGCACCTGCATCTTCAATCCTATTCTGGGTTAGGCTAATAGTTGTAATTGTCTTATTTTTTTTTAACGCTTTAACAGCAGCGGCTTTTTGTATTGGGTCATCAATAGTGAGAAGAAAGTCTGCATGTTCGTCGTCGAGTGTATCGAGCTTATTAAACAAGTTTTCATAACGATTAAACAAGTTTATATAATTCTCAAACTTTTTTTCTGCATAAGTCTTCGTTACGCTATTGGAACGCCAAAATTCTTCAATGCTATCTCTTTTTATACATTGGGTCATTTCGAAAAGTAATTCCTTGGGGAGCTGTTTATTACCCATATCTTGCCTATTCATTCGACAAGAAACTACTGCACTGGTTAATAGGAATACGCTTATTGCTATTTTATTGTTAGCATTGTTTTGCATAAACTGAATAATTTATTATTATTTAATGAGGCTATGTTGCCTTGAAGCATAATTTTTGTGCTCATTCAGCTTACCGCCACAGTGCCGAACAGAGACATTTTTGTTATGCCTTTGTTTTAATAATAATAAAGGTTGTTATTACCCTTATAAAATTTTTAGCCTTACAGGGAAAGTTACTCTTTATATTGTTTATTATCCAATAAGGAAGTTTCTCCTATATAAAATAGGAATAGGCAAAGAGGCGTGTTGCAGTTGGTACATTTTTAAATGTATATACAAAAGGTTATAATAGGTTAATTTACTCATTAAAAATGAAGTCTTTCTATTGGTTCCTAACAATATTTCACTTGAGGTCAACGAACAGGTTCTAGTGGGTTTTCTTTTTTCGGTTGTCCCTTTAACGGTTTAATAAAATATTTCCCCCTTGTACAGGGGCGTTTAAAAATTATATGTATATTATATGTATAATAATCTAGTTGCGTTCTTGCTTCTATTATGTATGATACGGTGGTAGACTACTGTTAAATTACAACAAGTATACATGAGTACCCTCAAGCCCTTTGGAATATATAAAATAATTCCTTAAAACTGCCTTATCCTTAAAGGAGGTATGTATCTTAACATTTACAAGGGAGCATAATCAGTATAAACACATAATTATTCAAACAAACTTTAATACCATAAGAAGCCATATGCAAAACAAAAAATACCAAAAAGAAATTATACCTTTATTGTTTTTTTCCGCTCTAGTAGCATTAGCACAAGATTGTGAAAATATTAAGACCAACCCTAATACCGATCCATCGATTAAATCTGTTTATAATAATCAGCGAAAAAGGGAACAACTTTTAGAGCAGCAGCAACAGGAACAGAAGGGATACCCTGAGCGTACACAATTTATGTTGCTACAACAAGCGCAGCCACTACTGGAACATCAGGAATACCAAGAATACGAGCAGTTACTAAAAAAGCCAAGATTAACACAAGATGAAAATCAACGTCGCCTGCAATTTGTAGCGCTTATGCAAATGAGGGAAGAACTGCAACAACAGGAACAGAAGGGGTACCCTGAGCGTACGCAATCTATGTTGCTACAACAAGCGCAGCCACTACTGGAACATCAGGAATACCAAGAATACGAGCAGTTACTAAAAAAGCCAAGATTAACACAAGATGAAAATCAACGTCGCCTGCAATTTGTAGCGCTTATGCAAATGAGGGAAGAACTGCAACAACAGGAACAGAAGGGGTACCCTGAGCGTACGCAATCTATGTTGCTACAACAAGCGCAACTACTACTGGAACATCAGGAATACCAGGAATACGAACAGTTATTAAAAAAGCCAAGACTAACACATGAAGAATACCAACGTACCCAGGAATTTGTAGTGCTTATGCAAATGAAGAAACTGGAGCTACAACTGCAGAAGCAAGTGCTAACTCCAGAAGAAAAGATGGATCTTCGGATGACGCTTATACATGCGCAGCATCCGAATACGCAACTAACGGTAACTCAACAGGTTCTTCTAATGAACTGTACGCCTAGGCTAAGGTTTACAATACGGCATCATAAAGCATTGACACTACAAGAGAAGGAAGGTCTGGAACAACTTTTGGATGAGTTAGACTACGGTAAGTGCGGGTATCATAAATCATAAACCAGATATGGTTTAAAATGAACAATATATCTAACAGCCACTGTATAGCTATGGTGGCTGCTTTTAATTTTTTATTAATTAGTTATATAAACTGTTACTAATCAGTATTTATAATCAGTAGAGAGAAATAGCACAGCATAGCAACCCTTATTGTGGAAAATAAAGCAGGTTTGGTTCTAGCAGTCAGTACCACAAAAGCATCTAGTCATTTACCAGTTTTGTTGGATAAAGTAGCACTGAAATCAGGCAGCAGAGTATATGCAGCTAAGGCCTAATTCAGCTAAAAACATAATGCACACCAATTAGCTATAGCGGGTTTTACGCAAGCAAATAAAGAAATTTGCCAAGACAAAAGGCTTATTTACCAGCATAAGTAATAAATAAAACAGCAACACTTTATGTCCTTCACATATGGCTGCTTCTACATGTTAAAGGGATCACATTGACTTGACTTATTGTTTTGCCTTTTGGAAGGAAAAAGTAGCGTTTTTCATGATAGAGCCTCCTTATCGGTAGGCAAGTCAAAGGAATAAAAAATAGTCATTTTCCCTACCGATCTTTTTATGATGCATAAAAGGATAATACACAGAATAAAATAAATAAAGAAGAAAAGTAAGCCTATAAGCCGGGTTCTGTAGTGCAAAACAGATACACTTGCTTGTCATTTATCTGGGGGCCTAATCACTTAGACCCTCTAGCAGCCTACCCGCATACCCTTTCTAATAAAAGAAAAACAGACGAGCAGCCCGTCCTACTTACCTACGCAAGCAGAGGTATGCCTACTTGGCCTTGCAATCCCTAAGGTTTACCATGCCTCTATTGTCACCAATAGAGCGGTGCGCTCTTACCGCACCGTTTCACCCTTACTTGCTACATCATCAGCTAATGTAACAAGCGGTTTATTTTCTGTGGCACTTGCTGTCACAGGGTCATCTACTACCCCATGCCTTCCCGTTAGGAAGTAGGGCGCTCTCTATTGCCCGGACTTTCCTCTTCGGCTAACCCAAACGGATAGCTGACCGCTTCCTTAATAAGGAAAACATGCTGCACGCAACATGCTATTCGATCATCCTCTTCCTATTAAGCACCAAAGCGACAAGCCAGCTTACTTTTCTAGTCTTAGCAATTTACAATTTATAAAATTGTAGTCCAAACCTATTAGATCATTAAACCTCCTCCTAAATCTCCAAATTGAATCTTGATTCTCCAGCTAACACTGCGGCGCCTGAATTTCCAATACAATTGCCTTCTAAATCGATAGCTGTAATTGTATTGCTTTGTTTTAATGCTTCCGCTAACGCCATAGCAGCTGTAGCAAGGCTTTTGCTAAGACTATGGCACCTGAATCTTTAATATTATTGAATTATAGGCTAATAGTTGTAATTGTGGTATTATTTTATACTGTTTCAGCTAACGTCTTCAGCGCTGCATCTCCAATATTGATTCCGTTTAAATTAATAGTTTTAATTGTCCTGTTCTTTTTAATGCTTCAACAGCAGCGGCTTTTTCTATTCGATTATTAACAATAAGAAAAATGACAAGATGACTTAAACTGAAAATAATCATAACCAATATTATATATTTCCCAATATGGTTATTGTATAGAATATTATAATTTTTATAATTGATTAATAAATAAATACATAATAATTCAAGGACTACTAAGTAGTGGGCCGCTAGCATGGCTAAACCATTTAGACACTCCCCTTACATTCTATAGAAAACTATTATCTTACAACATGTATTACGCTTATACAAGCTGTCGCTTTACAACTAAAAAATAGAATATAATATGGAAAAAATTACGCCAAAAATAGATTTGGCCTTTAAAAAAATCTTTGGGGTAGAAGAAAATAAGGATCTATTGATTGCATTAATAAATGCTACTGTTTCTCCGGAGGATCAAGTGGTAGATCTTACCCTATTAAATCCCTATAACCCAAAAAATTTTAGAAGTGATAAACTATCCATACTAGATGTGAAAGCCATAGGAGAAACAGGGAAAAGGTTTAATATAGAAATTCAAATTACAGATGAGGCAGATTATGATAAACGCGCTTTATATTATTGGGCTAAGCTGTATACTGATCAATTAAAATCTTCTGAGACTTACTCCTCTTTAAACAAAGCAATAGGAATTCATATCCTTAATTTTATTTCTATAACAGATAGCAATAAGTATCATAATGTATTCCATATCAGAGAACAAGAGAGTGGACTGCCCTACTTTACTGACCTGGAATTGCATACCATAGAGCTGATTAAGTTCAGTAACGATCCAAAGGAAGACCTGGAAACATTATTAAAAAAAATAAAGAATTCGTTAGACATTTGGATAGCTTTTCTTACCCGACATGACTTACTCAACAAAGATAATTTGCCCCAACCGTTAAATAGCAACAGCTTAAAAAAGGCGTTGCATGTTTTAGATACGATAAACTTCACTGCTGAGGAAAGAATGGCTTATGAAGATCGCTTGAAATGGTTAAGGATAGAAGCGAATACGCTAGAGAAAGCTAGAAACGAAGGTAAAGCAGAGGGAGAAATGGCAAAAGCCCTTTCTATAGCTAAGGCTATGCTTCAGCATGGTTACCCTATAGAAGCTATTAGCTCACTAACTGGATTATCTACAGAACAAATTAAGCAGATTACGCAATATTCCTAATGAAATACCAGCAATACTATAGACAGCATTGATGCATTGTAGCAAGCAGTCAGTAAGTATTGTAAATATCCTCTTCCCTATCAAGCGAATCTTGCCAACCCAATAGAACGCATATCGTCCATCAAACGTGCCAGCCATTGTAATGGCTAAACCATTTAGACACTCCCCTTACATTCTATAGAAAACTATTATCTTACAACATGTATTACGCTTATACAAGCTGTCGCTTTACAACTAAAAAATAGAATATAATATGGAAAAAATTACGCCAAAAATAGATTTGGCCTTTAAAAAAATATTTGGGGTAGAAGAAAATAAGGATCTATTGATTGCGTTAATAAATGCTACTGTTTCTCCGGAGGATCAAGTGGTAGATCTTACCCTATTAAATCCCTATAACCCAAAAAATTTTAGAAGTGATAAACTATCCATACTAGATGTGAAAGCCATAGGAGAAACAGGGAAAAGGTTTAATATAGAAATTCAAATTACAGATGAAGCAGATTATGATAAACGCGCCTTATATTATTGGGCTAAGCTGTATACTGATCAATTAAAATCTTCTGAGACTTACTCCTCTTTAAACAAAGCAATAGGAATTCATATTCTTAATTTTATTTCTATAACAGATAGCAATAAGTATCATAATGTATTCCATATCAGAGAACAAGAGAGTGGACTGCCCTATTTTACCGATCTGGAATTGCATACCATAGAGCTGATTAAGTTCAGTAACGATCCAAAGGAAAACCTAGAAACATTATTAAAAAAAATAAAGAATTCGTTAGACATTTGGATAGCTTTTCTTACCCGACATGACTTACTCAACAAAGATAATTTGCCCCAACCGTTAAATAGCAACAGCTTAAAAAAGGCGTTGCATGTTTTAGATACGATAAACTTCACTGCTGAGGAAAGAATGGCTTATGAAGATCGCTTGAAATGGTTAAGGATAGAAGCGAATACGCTAGAGAAAGCTAGAAACGAAGGTAAAGCAGAAGGTAAAGCAGAGGGTAAAGCAGAAGGTAAAGCAGAGGGAGAAATGGCAAAAGCCTTTTCTATAGCTAAGGCTATGCTTCAGCATGGTTACCCTATAGAAGCTATTAGCTCACTAACTGGATTATCTACAGAACAGATTAAGCAGATTACGCAATATTCCTAATGAAATACCAGCAATACTATAAACAGCATTGATGCATTGTAGCAAGCAGTCAGTAAGTATTGTAAATATCCTCTTCCCTACCAAGCGAATCTTGCCAACCCAATAGAACGCATATTGTCCATTAAACGTACCAGCCATTGTAATGGCTAAACCATTTAGACACTCCCCTTACATTCTATAGAAAACTATTATCTTACAACATGTATTACGCTTATACAAGCTGTCGCTTTACAACTAAAAAATAGAATAAAGTATGGAAAAAATTACGCCAAAAATAGATTTGGCCTTTAAAAAAATATTTGGGGTAGAAGAAAATAAGGATTTATTAATTGCATTAATAAATGCTACTGTTTCTCCGGAGGATCAAGTGGTAGATCTTACCCTATTAAATCCCTATAACCCAAAAAATTTTAGAAGTGATAAACTATCTATACTAGATGTGAAAGCCATAGGAGAAACAGGGAAAAGGTTTAATATAGAAATTCAAATTACAGATGAGGCAGATTATGATAAACGCGCTTTATATTATTGGGCTAAGCTGTATACTGATCAATTAAAATCTTCTGAGACTTACTCCTCTTTAAACAAAGCAATAGGAATTCATATCCTTAATTTTATTTCTATAACAGATAGCAATAAGTATCATAATGTATTCCATATCAGAGAACAAGAGAGTGGACTGCCCTACTTTACCGATCTGGAATTGCATACCATAGAGCTGATTAAGTTCAGTAACGATCCAAAGGAAAACCTAGAAACATTATTAAAAAAAATAAAGAATTCGTTAGACATTTGGATAGCTTTTCTTACCCGACATGACTTACTCAACAAAGATAATTTGCCCCAACCGTTAAATAGCAACAGCTTAAAAAAGGCGTTGCATGTTTTAGATACGATAAACTTCACTGCTGAGGAAAGAATGGCTTATGAAGATCGCTTGAAATGGTTAAGGATAGAAGCGAATACGCTAGAGAAAGCTAGAAACGAAGGTAAAGCAGAGGGTAAAGCAGAAGGTAAAGCAGAAGGTAAAGCAGAGGGTAAAGCAGAAGGTAAAGCAGAGGGAGAAATGGCAAAAGCCCTTTCTATAGCTAAGGCTATGCTTCAGCATGGTTACCCTATAGAAGCTATTAGCTCACTAACTGGATTATCTACAGAACAAATTAAGCAGATTACGCAATATTCCTAATGAAATACCAGCAATACTATAGACAGCATTGATGCATTGTAGCAAGCAGTCAGTAAGTATTGTAAATATCCTCTTCCCTATCAAGCGAATCTTGCCAACCCAATAGAACGCATATCGTCCATCAAACGTGCCAGCCATTGTAATGGCTGTACCATTTAGACACTCCCCTTACATTCTATAGAAAACTATTATCTTGCAGTGTGTATTACGCTTATACAAGCTGTCGCTTTACGACTAAAAAAATAGAACAAAGCATGGAAAAAATTACGCCAAAAATAGATTTGGCCTTTAAAAAAATCTTTGGGGTAGAAGAAAATAAGGATCTATTGATTGCGTTAATAAATGCTACTGTTTCTCCGGAGGACCAAGTGGTAGATCTTACCCTATTAAATCCCTATAACCCAAAAAATTTTAGAAGTGATAAACTATCTATACTAGATGTGAAAGCCATAGGAGAAACAGGGAAAAGGTTTAATATAGAAATTCAAATTACAGATGAAGCAGATTATGATAAACGCGCTTTATATTATTGGGCTAAGCTGTATACTGATCAATTAAAATCTTCTGAGACTTACTCCTCTTTAAACAAAGCAATAGGAATTCATATTCTTAATTTTATTTCTATAACAGATAGCAATAAGTATCATAATGTATTCCATATCAGAGAACAAGAGAGTGGACTGCCCTATTTTACCGATCTGGAATTGCATACCATAGAGCTGATTAAGTTCAGTAACGATCCAAAGGAAGACCTGGAAACATTATTAAAAAAAATAAAGAATTCGTTAGACATTTGGATAGCTTTTCTTACCCGACATGACTTACTCAACAAAGATAATTTGCCCCAACCGTTAAATAGCAACAGCTTAAAAAAGGCGTTGCATGTTTTAGATACGATAAACTTCACTGCTGAGGAAAGAATGGCTTATGAAGATCGCTTGAAATGGTTAAGGATAGAAGCGAATACGCTAGAGAAAGCTAGAAACGAAGGTAAAGCAGAAGGTAAAGCAGAGGGTAAAGCAGAGGGTAAAGCAGAAGGTAAAGCAGAAGGAGAAATGGCAAAAGCCTTTTCTATAGCTAAGGCTATGCTTCAGCATGGTTACCCTATAGAAGCTATTAGCTCACTAACTGGATTATCTACAGAACAGATTAAGCAGATTACGCAATATTCCTAATGAAATACCAGCAATACTATAGACAGCATTGATGCATTGTAGCAAGCAGTCAGTAAGTATTGTAAATATCCTCTTCCCTACCAAGCGAATCTTGCCAACCCAATAGAACGCATATTGTCCATTAAACGTACCAGCCATTGCAATGGCTAAACCATTTAGACACTCCCCTTACATTCTATAGAAAACTATTATCTTACAACATGTATTACGCTTATACAAGCTGTCGCTTTACAACTAAAAAATAGAATAAAGTATGGAAAAAATTACGCCAAAAATAGATTTGGCCTTTAAAAAAATCTTTGGGGTAGAAGAAAATAAGGATTTATTAATTGCATTAATAAATGCTACTGTTTCTTCGGAGGACCAAGTGGTAGATCTTACCCTATTAAATCCCTATAACCCAAAAAATTTTAGAAGTGATAAACTATCCATACTAGATGTGAAAGCCATAGGAGAAACAGGGAAAAGGTTTAATATAGAAATTCAAATTACAGATGAGGCAGATTATGATAAACGCGCTTTATATTATTGGGCTAAGCTGTATACTGATCAATTAAAATCTTCTGAGACTTACTCCTCTTTAAACAAAGCAATAGGAATTCATATTCTTAATTTTATTTCTATAACAGATAGCAATAAGTATCATAATGTATTCCATATCAGAGAACAAGAGAGTGGACTGCCCTACTTTACCGATCTGGAATTGCATACCATAGAGCTGATTAAGTTCAGTAACGATCCAAAGGAAGACCTAGAAACATTATTAAAAAAAATAAAGAATTCGTTAGACATTTGGATAGCTTTTCTTACCCGACATGACTTACTCAACAAAGATAATTTGCCCCAACCGTTAAATAGCAACAGCTTAAAAAAGGCGTTGCATGTTTTAGATACGATAAACTTCACTGCTGAGGAAAGAATGGCTTATGAAGATCGCTTGAAATGGTTAAGGATAGAAGCGAATACGCTAGAGAAAGCTAGAAACGAAGGTAAAGCAGAGGGTAAAGCAGAAGGTAAAGCAGAGGGAGAAATGGCAAAAGCCCTTTCTATAGCTAAGGCTATGCTTCAGCATGGTTACCCTATAGAAGCTATTAGCTCACTAACTGGATTATCTACAGAACAGATTAAGCAGATTACGCAATATTCCTAATAAGGCAGTCTATGTCACGTTAGGTATAGACAGATTAGGCATGAAAGATGTTTTAAAACTGTGAATGAATAAAAATGAAGGAGATAAATTTTGGTTAGGAAACTTAACAAAGCTCAAAAATCGTGGTATGAACGATATGCTAATTACTTGTACAGCTAATTTATCAGGTATATCTGAAGCCATCGCTGCTGTATACCCTAAAACTGAACATCAAGTCTGTATTGTGCACCAAATTAGAAACAGCTTGCAATATGTTTCTTATAAACATAAAAAGTCATTAACTGGTAACTTAAAGCCAATTTACACTGAAGTTACTGAAGAAGAAGCAGAGATGGCCTTAGAAACGTTTGCTACTAAGTAAAATCAACACTATCCACAAATAGCCAAATCTTGGTATGCTAAAATGCTTTAAGTAACACTTCCGCACTTTCAGCGCTAAGACAATAGTTGCATAAGGCAATCGCTGTAATTGTTTTATTGTTTTTTAATGCTTCAATAACAGCAGCTTTTTTCATTGGGTCCTTAATAATAAAAAAGACCGCATCATTATCACAAAGTACCTCGAACTGCTTAAAGTGCTCGGTATAACAATCAACTAATTGAGCATAGCTTTTTTATCTTCTGTATTTAATTGATTTACGATATGATGCCGCAGTTGCTCCCCCTATTTTGCCTATTCATTTGACAAAAAACTACTCCACTGGTTAACAATAAATAATAATCTTACTAATATTTTATTTAAAATTATTTTGCATAAGGGCCTATATTTAAATAATATACTTTGCTTAAAAAAGCAAACCACAACTCAACCTCAGCTAAATAGGCACAATAATTAGGCACAATAATCAAGCATACAGATAATATACAATACATCGTGCTGTAAAACAACTTATTGTTAACCTACTCACCTATAAAATTAAAATTATTGCTATGTTAATGGAGATAAACTTACTACCAGCAAGCGGGTAGCAGCAGCACTCCGCCAATCCTCCCATGCCGTTTGACGCCAATAGTAGCCTAAAATCTCTTTAATTACACTCATTTACAATGAAATTTATTATAAATAAACTGCAATACTACGCATCGATCAGTAACTTAAACCAGTTGATTCTGTCATGCAATTACAAAGGAAAAATATGTAAGCAAAAACATAGCGTATTAACCCATGCAGTTTCCCTTTGTTACCTGCCAAACTATCCAAAGCGTAGCGTACCTATTTTGCCTATTCATTTGACAAGAAACCACTCCACGGATTAATAGTACTCATTTCGTTACTATCGTTTTGCATAATGGTTTCTTGAATAATTTATTTTATTACAATGGTTTCCCTACTGCTTTTATAGCATAATATCGTTACCTTTATTTTAAGTGGAATTTGTGGAATTTCTAGCCCTGCAAGGTTAATTATAACTAGCCCATTCTACTTATAGTAAGCTAATGCTATATTAGGCTAACTGCTTATATACATTTGGCATATAGTCCCAGGCTCTGGCACCTATTCCCAGAAGGGCACAAGCCTTGGCATGTGGTATGTTTTTTCATACCTAAAAGGGTATAACCATGATTAGAATTATGCATAATACGCCAAATAAAAAAGAAGCAGCACAACAGGCTGAACAAATCTTACAAGCTTTAAAAAAAGCTCCAGATAAATCCTATACCTTTCAGCAGCTCTGTACCCTCCTACAGCTTACAGAAAAAAAGGACAAAGCAGCCGTAAAAAAAGCTTTGTTAGATCTTATACACCATAGTAAGGTAAAAAAAATCAATAAAGGACGCTACCAATGGTTGCAGCAATCTACCTATGTAATAGGACGGGTAGATTATGTACGAGCTGAATATGCTTACATTATAGCTCCCGATCAACCAAAAGATATATTGGTATTTCAAAAAGATTTACTATCTGCCCTAGATAAAGATTTGGTAAAGGTACGTTTGTGCGCAAGCAAACGCCGCCATCGGCCAGAGGGTGTGGTAGTGGAAATTATGGAACGCAACCCTACCCCTGTTATTGGACGTGTGGTTTCAACTGGTAAACAAGCGCAAGCTACCATCACGCAACGGCATGTTACGCATATAGTTTTATTGGAAGAAACGGAGGGTATGTCTTTACAAGAAAACGATAAAGCAGTCATTGCACTAACTGCTTCCCATGGTATAGACAACCAGCTAACCGGTACTATTGTGCAGCATCTGGGACAGGCAGGCCTCCATGAGGTAGAGATGCATGCCATTATGGCTGAATTTGGCCTATGTAATACATTCCCGGAGGAAGTATTGGCCAGTATACAAACTATCCCTACTGCTATTCCTGAAACAGAAATAACCAAAAGAAGAGACTTGCGTGCCATACCTACTTTTACAATAGATCCAGCTGATGCGAAAGATTTAGATGATGCACTCTCCTATCAAAAATTGCCCAATGGCTATCATCAGGTTGGTATCCATATTGCGGATGTAAGCTACTACGTATTGCCAGCTACTTTACTTGATCAAGAGGCTTATAAGCGTAATACTTCTGTATACCTAGTGGACCGTTGTATCCCTATGCTACCAGAACTACTTTCCAATGAACTCTGCTCTTTACACCCAGGTAGCGCTAAATTAGCTTTTTCCGTTATTTTTGAACTAGATGATCAGGGAAAAGTGCATAATAAATGGTTCGGTGAAACCGTTATTACATCCCATAAGCAATTTACTTACGAAGAAGCCCAAGCAACCTTGGATAACCAAACAGCTGCGTTCTATCAAGAGCTAGTAGCATTAAACGCTTTAGCCAAACAACTGCGGGCAAAACGTTTTAAAAAGGGTGCCATAAACTTTGAAACCAGAGAACTGCGTTTTACGCTCGATCCCAATGGTAAGCCATTGCAGATTGTACCAAAAGTAACCTTAGAAACCCATAAGCTTATTGAAGAGTTTATGCTACTAGCCAATCGAGAGGTTGCTACTTATGTAGCAAAAAAAATTCAAAGCAAAAAGAATGAAAAAAAGAACGAAATAGCACCTGTTTTTATTTATAGGACACATGATAAACCAGATCCAAGCAAATTAAGCGAATTCTTTCTATTTGTACAGCAATTGGGCTATACCATTAAACCAGGTAACCGACCTATATTTAAAACAATGCATCATTTGGAAGAGGCTATCCGAGGCAAACCAGAAGAGCCTATTATACAAGCGCTCGCCATCCGCTCTATGGCAAAAGCTTTATATACAACCAAACCAAATCCCCACTTTGCATTGGCTTTCTCCCATTATAGTCACTTTACCTCACCTATTAGAAGATACTCAGATATAGTAGCACATCGCCTTTTAAAACTTTACTTAAAGGGTAAATGGCTATGCGAACAGATGGTATTGGAGGAAGCAAACTGTCAATATGCGGTAGAACGAGAATACATCGCAGCTAGCGCAGAAAGAGCTTCTATAAAATATAAACAAGTAGAGTTTCTACAAAATCTAAAGAATGAGACATTTGATGGCATTATTAGTGGCATAACGGAATGGAACCTCTACATAGAAATTGTAACCAATGGATGTGAGGGGGTCGTGCGATTGGCAGATCTTACAGATGATGTCTACCGCTTTGAAGCAAAACAGTTCCAGATTATAGGAAAATACACAAAAAAATGCTACCGATTGGGAGATAGCGTAAAGGTATCGATCAAAAGCTGCGATCTGGATAAACGCTATGTCTATTTCTGCTTGCACGCACACGCTCATTGAAACAGTAAAAGTCATTACATCTTGCCCAAGAAGCAATAACATAAGGTTTTTTATATTACTATAGCGGTATGACCTACAGGAAATATTGCTTTCCTAGAAACTGCTCCGCTACCCATCTTGAAAAGATAGGATCTAAATAAAATGTAAACATAATGTTAGTAAGCATAGGAGATAAAGCAGCTGATTTCTTTTTACCTACACAGGATAAGGGAGAGGGCACGCTCAAAGCATTGCAGGGTAAATGGGTCCTATTGTATTTCTACCCTAGAGATCATACAGTAGGATGTACTGCTGAAGCAAAAAACTTTAATGATCTGCAAGCTGCATTTAAAGCATTAGACGTGGTTATCATTGGGGTATCTACAGACGATACTGCTTCACATGAACGTTTTAAAAAAAAACATGCCTTAACCTTTGCACTTATTGCTGACGTAGATTCACATATTTGTAAGCAATATGGCGTATGGGTGGAAAAATCTTTTCTAGGTAAAAAGTATATGGGTATCCAAAGGTCTACTTTTTTAATTGATAAAGAAGGAAGTATTGCTTTTATTTGGCCTAAAGTAAGGGTATCGAAACATGCAGAAGAAGTGCTTGCGAAAATTAAAGCTATGGTTTAGCCTGAAGGAATTTGCGAGCGTTTACCTTTTACAAGGAGGTCGCTCTTCTATAGGGAGCCTGGTTGCGCGTGCTTACCCTGCAAAGGTATGCAAACCTGTGTCAGCTGCCAACCATACCGATCCGTCAAATTAGCGTACCGATAAAACTAAAACTTATTGGATAATTTTATTGATAATAAGGATTATATTTTGTATACTGCCCAAATTATTCATGTTTATTCCTTTAATTACCTATTCTAGCCAACTATGCTATTTAAATAACGTACATAATTACTAAATTTAATGGTGTAGCTTAAATCACTTACCTCTACCCAGATGGATACCTTGCCAGTTAAACAACAGGACTATAAACAGACCATCGTATAATATTTAAATTAAGAACATTTATGTCTAAAACTACCGTTACAAAGGAAGAAGCCTTGGCGTACCATGCCCAATTTCCCGCTGGGAAAATCGGAACCTCTCTTACCAAATTCCTAACCACACCGCGTGATATCAATACTGCCTATACCCCAGGTGTAGGAGCTGTTTGTGAAGAAATTATGGCATCCCATGAAAAGGTTTACCACTACACAGGTAAGGGCAATTTAGTAGGTGTAGTTTCGAACGGTACTGCTGTTTTAGGTTATGGTAATATTGGTCCATTGGCGGCTAAGCCCGTTATGGAAGCAAAAGCAATGTTATTCAAGCATTTTGCTGGGATAGACGCTTTTGATATTGAAATAGATGTGACTGATCCAGAAGAAGTTATAGCTTTTCTAAAGGCCATCGCGCCTACTTTTGGGGCCTTGCATTTAGAAGACATTAAAGCACCTGAATGTTTTACAATTGAAGAAAAGGTAAGCAAAGCGCTAGACATACCTGTTATGCATGACGATCAACATGCTACGGCCATTGTAGTTTGCGCAGCTTTACTAAATGCTCTACTGGTAGTAAATAAGGAGCTTACACAGGTTCAGATAGTTTTTAGTGGAGCAGGTGCAAGTGCTATCGCTACGGCTAAGCTGCTCCTAACACTAGGCGTGCTTCCTGAACAAATTATACTATGCGACAGACAAGGGGTCATTCGTAAGGACAGAGCAGAAAGTAATCCCATCAAAGAACCTTTTGCTACAGACCGCCCTGTACATACGCTACACGATGCTGTAGTAGACGCGGATGTTTTTATAGGGCTCTCCTCTGGAAATATTTTAATGGCGGAAAGTGTAAAAAAAATGGCCAAAAATCCTATTATCTTTGGCTTATCCAACCCTCTACCAGAAATCGCTTATGAAGCTGTTATGGCTGCTAGAACAGATGTGGTTTTTGCCACAGGGCGTGGGGACTATCCGAATCAAATTAACAATGCACTTGCCTTTCCCTATCTTTTCAGAGGTGCATTGGATGTGCAGGCTACGGCTATTAATGAAGCTATGAAGCGAGCAGCTGTAGAGGCGATCCAAACATTAGCCCATGAAGAGATTCCTGTTATCATGCGTAAATACTATGGCACGAACATACACTTTGGTAAAACATACCTATTACCTAAAGTTATGGACTTTCGTCTACTAACCCATGTCGCTACAGCCGTTGCACAAGCAGCTATCACTTCCGGTGTAGCCCAAAAAGCCATTACAGCGTGGGAAAGCTATAAACTGGAATTATTGGCACGCGTAAATTATCCGCACTAATTAACATCGATAGAAATGAAACAGTAGGCTACAATGCATATCATTTTCCATTACTAACATTTATATTGGTCGCATTAGTATCATACAATAATTGTGCAACAGTTGTAATTTAAAGGCATGAAAATATCTCTAAACTGGTTAAAAGACTATATAGATTTTTCTTTGGGTAGCTCAACAGTAGCCGAGTACTTAACCCAACGCGGCTTAGAAGTTACAGCAATACGTCCTACCATTCAGGGTGCACTGGAAGGGCTTATCATTGGAGAAGTGGTAGAATGTGCACCTCACCCCAACGCAGATAGGCTCAAAAAAACCATAGTAGACGTAGGACTAGCAGAGCCGCTTACCATCATTTGCGGTGCCCCTAATGTGACAGCTGGATGGAAAGTAGTAGTAGCGCCCGTTGGCACTACTATTTACAATACGCTGAACCAAACGCCCTTGCACATTACAAAAAGAAAAATTAGAGGAGAATGGTCTGAAGGTATGCTTTGTGCTGCCAGTGAAATTGGATTACAGAGAGCAGCAACAGAAGAAGGGATCCTACTAGTGGATACTACCCCATCTGCTGGAACCGCAGCTAGGGATTATTTTAAAGAAGAAGTGGATGAGATCCTAGAAATTGACATTACGCCTAATAGGGCAGATGCTTGTTCTCATTTGGGTGTGGCAAGGGAATTAAAAGCTATTTTACATCTACCGCTTCATCTCCCTACCGTTGATGCTTTTGCTTCTACTGTTACTGGCTTACCTCCTATTACCATACGTTCCATAGACCAAACTTCATGTCCTCGCTATTGTGGATTGATCGTTAAACAGGTAACTATAGATGCTTCTCCTGCCTGGCTACGCAACAAGTTAGCGCATATTGGCATAAAGTCCATTAATAATGTAGTAGACATAACCAACTACATACTGCATGAATTGGGACAACCCATCCATGCATTTGACTATGATAGTATTGTAAATAAAACAATCAACGTTACGCCTTTACCAGCTGGTACGCTATTCATGGGTTTAGATGGGGTAGAAAGGAAACTAGCAGGTCATGAACCAATGGTTTGTGACGGAGCAACGCCCATAGCCATGGCTGGTATTTTAGGAGGGCTGCACACAAGTGTTACAGCTAAAACCCAACATCTCTTTATAGAAAGTGCCTATTTTAACCCAGCCATTATACGAAGCGCCGTACAATACCATCATTTGCATACAGAAGCTTCCTTTCGGTTTGAACGCGGTAGTGATCCTAACATGCCGCTTTATGCATTAAAAAGAGCTGCTTTACTGTTACAAAAATTGATCCCTTCTGCTATCCTAGGTGCAATAGTTGAGTTTTATCCTACTCCTATATCCCATTGTACCATTCCACTCTCCTACAAGCAGGTGCAACACTGTTTAGGGTTCTCTATTGCGCCAGTCACTATAAAACAAATTGTAACAGATTTAGAAGTAACCATTGAAACAGAAACAGCTGAAGGATTTACAGCTAAGGTACCTCCCTACAGAGTAGATGTAACAAGGGAAATTGATCTTATTGCAGAAATTGCACGCATATATGGTTATAGCAGTTTCCTACCTACCACCCATTTGTCTACTACCTACATAGCCCCTTTAACTGCTACAAACTATGCTTATAAAATAGAACAAGAAATCAGTAAACTACTGGTCGCACAGGGATACTATGAAATATGGACCAATTCCCTACTCAAAGAAGCTTACCTAGCAGACCAAGAGGCAATTACCTTATTGAATCCACTTAGTAGCAGCGCAAGCATACTACGCCCTACCTTGCTCTTTAGCGGGTTAGAAGTTATAGCCTACAACCTAGCCCACCGCCAACAGGATATAAAGCTTTTTGAATTTGGAACCATTTATAGACAAGAAAATGGCCAATATAAAGAAGAAAAAAAATTGGGAATCTGGCTAACAGGTCAAATAGAACCTAAAAACTGGGTGCGTCAATTAGGTCCTGTAACCTTACTTACTTTGCGTACTACGCTAGAACAATTGGCGCAAAAATTAGGGAGGATAGCATTGTCTTATGCAAGCATAACGCATCCATTTTATGTACAGGCCGTACAAGCCACGCATCAAGGAGTCCCCCTCCTGCTATTCGGGGAAGTTGCTCCCACTATGCTAGCTAAGTTTCCTATAAAGCAGCCTGTTTTCTTTGCAGCTATCTGTTGGAAAAAATTGCTGGCCATTAGCCAATTGCATAAGTTATATGAACCTATTGCAAAAGTTCCTACTGTTACAAGGGATCTCTCCTTGTTAATAGACCATGCTGTTTTATTCCAAGAAATCCAACATTTGATTCTAAAACAAGGACATACAGAAATTAAAAGCATAGCACTTTTTGATGTGTATGAGGGACCTCCTTTGCCCACAGATAAAAAGGCTTATGCGCTTAGTTTGACACTGCAGGATAGAGCGCAAACGCTAGCTGATGCACGCATTGATCAAATCATGCATCAAATCATTCAATGCCTTGAACGTGATCTCCATGCCATCATCAGAAAATAAAACAGCTACTCTTGAGGAAGCTGCGCATATTATAACGCATTTTGAAGAGCTGTTTAACTCATTACTAGAAAACCATACAGCCTACCAACAACACATAGCACAATTGACCAAGGAAAATGCATTACTCAAAAGCCAATTACAAGATGCACAACACTCCCCAGACTCATTTATACAACCGAACAAAACTACCCAAAACGTATCCTCTTTCGATTCATGGGAGCAGCAGCTTATTCAACAAATTAATGTATGTATCAAAGATATAGATTTCTGTTTGACCTATTTTGAACAAACCTAAGCCATGACAGCACTTTCCATAAAAATTAAAATTGCAGACCGCATGTATCCTATGAAGGTCGCATCGGCTAATGAAGCAGCCGTGAGAAAAGCTAGTAAGCTATTGGAAGAGCGCATCAGCAGCTACAAAAAAAAGCTACGTATTCAAGATCAACAAGATCTATTAGCTATGGTAGCATTTGATTGCTTAGTAGAAAGTTTACAAATACGCAGCACAGAGGCTACTGCAGCAGCTGCCTACCTAGAGAAAGTAGCGCTATGGAGCCGTACTATTGAAAAAGCAATGCAATGCTAAACGATTTCCGTCATTTTCTAATATGCTTTTTGCATGCTGCCTTACTACGTACCATAGAACATGCTCTTTTAATAAGGATCCTCTAGTAAAGAATTTACATTTTTCTTGTTACTTTTGGCAAAGCGCCTGTATACTTTCATACTATGGCACATTGTTTAAAGGATGTTAATCCAATGGAATGGTTACCGCGCAGGTTAGCCAAGTAGAAAACAAAATAAAGCTTGTATAGAACGTTTTACTACTATTGCGTTAATGAGATGTCTTTCTTATACCCCATATGTTATCTATTCTCACTATTGCCCTTGCGTCTATTGTACTTATTTTCAGATGGATTATATTTATGCATTTACTACGGCATTGGTTATCGGAAAACAGTAGTAGAGCAGAATTTAGCGCGCATTTTTCCAACCAAGACAGCAGCCGAACGAAAACAAATGGCCAAAGATTTTTACAAGCAGTTATGTGATTTACTCATAGAACATATCAAAGCCTTAACCCTATCACCCAAAGAGCTCAATAGGCGGGTAGTGATCAATCCGTTGCATCCGTTAGCATCCTTTTATAGGAAGGGGCAATCCATTATGTTCGTAGCGGGTCACTTTGGCAATTGGGAATGGGCAGCCAATGCCCTAGCGCTTCAAACAGATTATACATTATATGCGGGTTATCAACCGTTACATCAGAAAAGTGTAGATACCATTGCCTTACGTTTACGCAATCGGTTCCAGCGCAAGGCATTACCTATTCGTGCATTGTTGCGGCATTGCTTAACCTATACCGGACCCTTACAAGCCATTACCCTACTCATAGACCAAGTCCCCTTAACACAAAAAGATACCATTGCTTTTTTAAACCAACCCACTGCTATTGATCCCACAGCAGCAAGGCTAGCAAAAAAATGCAATTATCCGCTTTTTTATATTCAAATAACTAAAATCAAACGCGGATACTACAGCGTTAATCCCATTTTACTCACCAAACAGCCTGCTTCCTTATCTGTTGCGTCCATTGTACATTTATACACCAAGCCATTAGAGCAAGCTATTATGCAACAACCAGCACTTTGGCTTTGGTCTCATAGAAGATGGCAATAGACAAGCATGGTATTTTTTATTTTCCACTGTCTAACGCTGTTCAAAGCGCGCTGTAATATTTTAATGTATAATAAGCCAGCTGCGGCTTTGCCTCTACTAACAAATACAACGATGGCAATTGTTAAACTTATCTCAAATATACACTTACCTACCCGCAACTTATTAGGAGTTTACAAAATAATTTCTTAAACTTGCTACAAGTAATAGGGAGGTATGCACTTTAGTCCTTAATCTCGAACTTTTAGCAGAGAGCAAAATTAGAACAAATGCATAGTACTGCTAAGGCCATTAGGGTATTACCACTACCCTCACTAGGCAAGTACTACGCATATGCCTATGGAGCAACAAAAAAGTTGCCTGTTACTTACGCTTTGTAAACAGTCGCTTTAAACTTTACATGTAACATATATAACATAACTATACTATTAAATATATGCAAAATAAAAAATATATACAAAACATTGTACCTTTATTTTTATTGTTTCTTTCCACGCTGACGTTCGCATCGAATTGTGAAAATATAAAAAACAGGGACAATGCAGCACAAGCAGCAGTAGCAAAAGCAGTAGCAGCAGCAAAAACAGCAAAAACAGAAGAAGAACAACCAGCAGCAGATCCAAAAACAGCAAAAACAGAAGAAGTAGCAGAAGCAACAAAAGCAGCAGCAGTAGCAAAAGCAGCAAAAACAGAAGAAGAACAACCAGCAGCAGATCCAAAAACAGAAGAAAAACTAGAGACAAAGGAAAAGGAAAGAAAACCAGAAGCAGCTTCGTATCTAGCAGGAGTAAGAAAAGCGGTTTTGTATCTAGCAAGAGCAGCAAGTGCAAAACTAAAAGCAATAGGATCAGCAAAAATAGCAGCAACAGTAGTAGGAATAGGAGCAGTAGCAGGAGCTTATTATTATTATTATTATTATGGTCTAGATGCGCTTTCGTATCTAGCAGAAACAGTAGAAACAGTAAACACAACAGATCTAGCACTAATAGAACAACCAATACTTAAGCCTTTGCTAACAATAGAACAAGCAATAAGAGCACTTAATCCTTTTCCACCACAAATAACAAAAATAATAGAAGCAGAAAGAACAAGAACACCACAAATAGAACTACTAGAAACAACAGCTCTAGCACTAATAAAACAACCAACAGGAACAGGAGTACTAGGAGTAGGAGCACTAGGAACAGCAGTACTAGGAGTAGGAGCACTAGGAACAGCAGTACTAGGAGTAGGAGCACTAGGAACAGCAGTACTAGGAGCAGGAGCATTAGTAAGAAAAGTAAGAGGAGAAAAAAAACCAAAACATCAACAGACAGAAGCAAAAGCATCAAGCAACATAGTATTTAGTAAGCCAGAAAGCAGAGAAGAAGTAGAAAGAAAATCAGAAGCAGCAGCAAATACAGAAGAAGAAGAAGATGCGGAAATAAAAAAAGCAAGAAATGCAGCAATAAAAAAAGCAACAGAAGCAGCAATAGAAGCAAGAAAGGCAGCAAAAAATGCAAGCGATGCAGCAATAGAAGCAAATGAAGCAGTAACAGAAGCAAATGAAGCAGTAACAGAAGCAAGAAGAGAAGCAAATGAAACAGCAAAAACAAAAGCAAAAAAAGCAAGAAAGGCAGCAACAAAAGCAGCAACAAAAGCAGAAATAGCAAATAATGCAGCAGATGAAGCAGAAAATGCAGCAACAGAAACAAGAAATGCAGCAACAAAAGCAGTAACAGAAGCAGCAACAAAAGCAAGAAAGGCAGCAACAGAAGCAAGAAAGGCAGCAACAGAAGCAAACAAAGCAGCAACAGAAGCAAGAAAGGCAGCAACAGAAGCAAGAAAGGCAGCAACAGAAGCAAGAAAGGCAGCAACAAAAGCAAGAAAGGCAGCAAGAAGAAAAACAAGAAAAAGTAGTATATAATACAAAAAAGCAGCAAATGAGGGAGAAAATGAAATAGGGAAAGAAGGAAATGAAGAATAAAAAAATGAATTTGGAAACAGGGGGTATATTCCTTTCTGGAGCTCATATTAAGAGGCATAGTAAAAGAAAATATAAAGCAGGCAAACGCTTATGCACGGAATTATATCGGTTAAGTAGCTAAAAGGGACTTAACCGATAGTTCCCCATTTTTCGTAATTCTATACAAAACAGATTGACGAATTATGTATATTACAGAATGACTGAGCCTAGAGGACATGCCACGTAAACATGCCATCCTATTCCATGCCGCATCAGGATGGCACGATGGGAAGAGGTCATTTCCCCTATGAAGAGAAGAATCAACTATTGTTGTATTCTCATGGAATCACCTAACAAAAATAATAAGCGATTTGGGACATGCAATAGCTGATATAGGTAATTTCTAAAAGACAATATTACGCCATTGTATGTAATAACCTAAATTTATTGGGAGGGGGAGTAAATAGAAAGCTATTAAGCACTTCAAATTGCTTTCGGTTAAATGAAGATTTTTATAACAGGCATTGCATATGTCAGCATACGTTGCTTAACCAAAAGCCGTACACCCCAAATGCCATCACGCTTGTATTAGGAAGGGAGTCATCTAGCAGAAAGGATACTGCACTTGGAAAACGAAGCAATGGATATGAAAGACATCCCAATATGGTTTCCTAAAAAAAATAGAGAAAAATTATAGATTGATAAATCCTTGTAGCAATTAAATGCTTAAAGCATATGCCATCACCTTTAAAAAAGCATTATGTCCTTGTTACTTCTTTCTACCATAGTGCTAGCAGGAAATTATAGTAAAGCGTCCATTCCTGACAGGAATACAACAGAGCAAGCAAAACAACAAGTCCAATCAGCAGAAAAAGTAAAAGAAAATAACTGTGCGGTATGCCTTGAACAAATGGACGCTAAAAAAGCAAAACCTTGAAATCCAGGGTATGCCGAAATAGGGAAAGCAGTGTAGGCATGCTTTTTATTTGGATTGTCTGCAAGAAATATTAATGAAAAATTTTACTGATTTTAACTGCCCTATGTGCAAAACTCCTGTCCTCAATGGTAATAAGCAATATATTCTGATGCATATAAACAGATTAATCTGTGTGGGGCAATAACTTATTACAATCCACTGCTAACATGGTTGCAGCAAGAAGCAATAAAGGCGCAATGCCCTTCTTTCTATTTTTATTTAGCATACGCTTAATCTGGTGCATATACCCAGAATTTATAATGTATCAAATAAGTTTTTTCATCTTAAAACGATTATTACATAACTATAATAACTTTCCGAGATTATAAAAAAAAAAACTAAAATAAAAACTTTAAATACTTTAGGGAAAGTACTAAAAATATGCATTGCTATCCACCTGGAGTTAAAGTAGCTACGGATATGTCCTCTATCTTTATAGGCTGGTTGATAGAAATAGATGGTTTATTTTCCGTTATACCAGGCAGAACACTGCGTTTAGTTGATGCAGTTATGATGCTAGTAAACGCCATGTCTGACAGGTACCAGATTTCCCTTGCCACTGCATATATTCTACACCACAATTTGTACAAACGTACGTTATACAATTTTACAAAATAGCTACGGTGTAAAAGATATATCTCTTCTGCTAAAGATTGATCCATATACTGAAAGCATCATTTAAAACATTTTCCCCCGTAGTATCCACTTCCCCTAGCAAAGGAAGTTCACTTATTTCTGCACCTACTTGGGTTGTAGCCGTTTCCTATTTGCGGGCGTAAAGTATAAAAATACTGTTCTGTAGCACTGAATAATATTAATTCATTTGGAATATAAGAAAGAAGTACTTACATTTTATTTCATATTCAGAAGGAAGTAAATAAAAAATTTTTCTCTCAAAGTAGCATGTCTCCTATGAGGAGCGTGTATAAGTTATTTAATAATTAACAATTAAACATATTAAGGATTATGCAACATTCAGATTTAAAAAAGGTATTCAGATTTAAAAAAGGTATAGCGCTTTTATTATTGCTTTCTACAACAATGCTCGCATGTAATGCTTCTAAAGAACGCTGCCGATCAGAAAAACAGCAAGGATATATGCAGAAAAATAAAATAAAAATACAAAAAACAAGTAAAGCAGCACAAGAAAGAAAAGAAGCAGCAAAAGCAGTAGAAGAAGAAGAGACAACAGAAGAGAAAAAAGAAGAGACAACAGAAGAGACAACAGAAGAGACAACAGAAGAAAAAGCAGCAGAAGGTTCAAAAATGTGGAACTGGAGAAGCTGGGTGAATTCCTTGAAACTAAAAGCAGCAGAATCAGTAAAAATAGCAAAAACAGTAGGAGGAATAGGAACAGTAGTAGGGATAGGAACAGTAGCTTATTATTATGGTTATGATCCAGGTGTTGTGCTTGCGTGTCTAAAAAGTACACCTCTAGCAGAAAGTACACCTCTAGCAGTATTGAGCCCACAGCAGCAAGGCTAGCAAAAAAATGCAATTATCCGCTTTTTTATATACAAATAAATAAAATCAAGCGTGGGCACTACAGCGTTAAACCCATTTTACTAGCCGAGCAACCTGCTTCATTGCCGGTTGCATCCATCGTACATTTATATACCAAACCACTAGAGCAAGCCATTGTAATGCAGCCAGCGCTTTGGCTTTGGTCTCATAGAAGATGGCAATAAACAAGCATGGTATTTTTTATTTTTCACTGTCTAACGCTGTTCAAAGCGCGCTGTAATATTTTAATGTATAATAAGCCAGCTGCGGCTTTGCCTCTACTAACAAATACAACGATGGCAATTGTTAAACTTATCTCAAATATACACTTACCTACCCGCAACTTATTAGGAGTTTACAAAATAATTTCTTAAACTTGCTACAAGTAATAGGGAGATATGCACTTTAGTCCTTAATCTCGAACTTTTAGCAGAGAGCAAAATTAGAACAAATGCATAGTACTGCTAAGGCCATTAGGGTATTACCACTACCCTCACTAGGCAAGTACTACGCATATACCTATGGAGCAACAAAAAAGTTGCCTGTTACTTACGCTTTGTAAACAGTCGTTTTAAACTTTACATATAACATAACTATACTATTAAATATATGCAAAATAAAAAATATATACAAAACATTGTACCTTTATTGTTTCTTTCCACGCTGACGTTCGCATCGAATTGTGAAAATATAAAAAACAGGGACAATGCAGCACAAGCAGCAGTAGCAAAAGCAGCAGCAGCAGCAGCAAAAGCAGTAGAAGAAGCAGCAAAAGCAGTAGAAAAAGAAGCAAAAGCAGTAGAAGAAGAAGCAAAAGCAGTAGAAAAAGAAGCAAAAGCAGTAGAAGAAGAAGCAAAAGCAGTAGAAAAAGAAGAAAATACAGAAAATCAATCAGCAGCAGCAAATACAGAAGAAGAAGCAAATACAGAAGAAGAAGAAGCAAAAGCAGAAAAAGAAAATACAGGAGATCAACCAGCAGCAAATCAAGAAGATCCAAATATAGAAGGTCCAAAACCAGAAGAAAAAGGAAAACTAGCAACAATAGTAGAAGGAGTAAAAAGAGCAAGAGCAGTAGGAGCAGAAGTAGTAGTAGCAGTAGGAGCAAAAGTAGTAGGAGCAGTAGGAGCAGTAGGAGCAAAAGTAGTAGGAGCAGTAGGAGCAGTAGTAGCAGTAGGAGCAGAAGTAGTAGGAGCAGCAAAAGCAGTAGAAGAAGAAGCAAAAGCAGTAGAAAAAGAAGAAAATACAGAAAATCAATCAGCAGCAGCAAATACAGAAGAAGAAGAAGCAAAAGCAGTAGAAGAAGAACCAGCAGCAGAGCCAAAAACAGAAGAAGAAAAAGCAGCAGCAATAGAAAAAGAAGAAAATACAGAAAATCAATCAGCAGCAGCAAATACAGAAGAAGAAGAAGAAGAAGAAGCAAATACAGAAGAAGAAGAAGAAGCAAATACAGAAGAAGAGCAATCAGCACCAATAGTAAGAAGAGCAAAAATTTATAACTTTCTCAGTAAGATTTGGTTGAGTATTTAAAATAAGCTTGAGGCAAGTAAAGCCAAACTAAACAAGGAAAATAAATCGGAGTGATTCTCGTAAATCACTTACTAGAATCACTCACCAGCCTTACTCTCTTAAAATAGAGAAGCCGAATCTTACAATGGATCTCATGGAGAAATGAAAAGGAAAAGAAGATATCCAGGTATAACTCTACGCGCTGATTCATAAGGCTATCGGTTAAGTTCTTTCGAAGAACTTAACCGATAGCCTTGCCTTTGTGAAATGCTATTCAAAACAGATGTAATACATTATTACATTACAGGCTTGCCAACCCTTTTGCTTTATACGGTATAATAGCAACTTACTGTAATAGGAACAGACCAGCTGCTTTATTGAGCATAAGATGATAAGAAATAAGAAAATTACCCTATGGCATAGCATTAATTTGTTTGAAATATATTAAATAAATTTCTACCTTTGGAACAATTAGGATGATTTTCTCCCATAATAGATGAAAAAACCTATACGGCCCCCTTTAAACTTTTTTCTTTTTATTTTTTACACTATATTTTAGTAACTTTTCTTTACCGGACCTCGAAAACAAAGGGGATCATGTAAATGGGAAGATTCGGCCATATAAAGGGTTAAGTGGATTAGATTTTAAGTTGTATGTTATGCTAGATCAAAAAGAATTTAAGCAGTTTGTGGTTAAGAACAGGTATGCTACGGCTACGCAGCTGGATGGTTATGTTTCTACCTGTGAAAATATGACCAGAGCAGTAATCGAAGAACGGCCCGTTCATTTTCGGGAAGTAGATGTTTTCTCAAGGTTGATCATGGATCGCATTATTTTCTTGGGGACTGCTGTGGATGATACTATCGCAAATATTATTATTGCGCAACTGCTTTTCTTAGAATCAGTAGACCCTAAAAAAGATATCATACTGTATATCAATAGCCCAGGAGGCTCTATATACCCAGGACTAGGGATGTATGATACCATGCAATATATTTCACCTGATGTGGCAACCATTTGTACGGGATTGGCTGCTTCTATGGCGGCTGTATTGCTAGCTGGCGGGGCTAAAGGCAAACGATCTGCGCTTCCGCATGCTAGAATCATGATCCATCAGCCACTAGGCAGTGCTAAAGGGCAAACAGCTGATATGGAGATTACTATACAACAGCTTATTGCGCTTAAAAAAGATCTCTACTCTATTCTAGCTAAGCACACCAGTCAAGATTATACTTCCGTGGAAGAACATTCAGATAGAGACTATTGGATGCGCGCAAAAGAAGCAAAAGATTATGGAATTATTGATTCCATTTTAGAAAAAAAACAAACATAAAGCAATACCTATTGCTACAACTATGAAAACCTATTGTTCTTTTTGTAAGAAGAGTAGTGAGATGGTCAACATGATGGTTACAGGACCAGAAGGGCGTATTTGTGACCAATGTGTAACCCAAGCTGTACAAGTTATTCAGCTTCAAAAGGAAGATACACTACTCCATGAAATTAAGCCGCCTAACCTCTTAAAGCCACAGGAATTAAAGGCAGCATTAGATGCCCATGTAATTGGCCAAGATGAGGTAAAAAAGGCATTGGCTATTGCGGTTTATAACCACTATAAAAGGCTAATGCAACCGTATAATGATTCGGAGGGGGTAACTATTGAAAAATCAAATATCCTTCTGGTGGGTGAAACAGGTACCGGAAAAACCTACCTGGCACGTACCTTAGCCCAGTTATTAGAGGTGCCTTTCTGTATTGTAGATGCAACAGTGCTAACAGAAGCGGGCTACGTAGGAGAAGATGTAGAAAGTATTATTACACGCTTACTACAGGCAGCTAATTATGATGTGGCAGCAGCGGAAAGAGGTATTGTCTATGTGGATGAAATAGATAAAATTGCACGCAAAGGAGATAACCCTTCTATTACGCGTGATGTAAGCGGAGAAGGGGTACAACAGGCTTTGCTAAAGTTACTGGAGGGTTCTATTGTGAATGCACCTCCGCATGGGGGAAGAAAACATCCGGATCAGAGAATGGCCGCTGTTAATACAGAAAAAATTCTCTTTATCTGCGGTGGTGCCTTTGATGGTATCAGTAGGACTATTAATAAGCGCATCAATCACCAATCGATAGGATTCGCTTCCTCTGTACAACCCACCACTAAAATAGCAGAAAAAGACTTGTTGCAATATGTTTCTTCGTTAGATATAAAGGGCTATGGCCTTATTCCTGAATTAACAGGTCGTCTCCCCGTTATAAAAGGACTCAACTTGCTTACACAGCATGATTTGCGGCGTATCCTTACGGAACCTAAAAATGCTTTAATTAAGCAGTACACCAAACTATTTGAGTTGGACGATATAACGCTGATCTTTACAGAGGAGACGCTGGATTTCATCGCTGAACAAGCTATTGTCTTGAAACTAGGAGCCAGAGGCCTCCGCTCCATTTGTGAAAGTATCATGCATGAGGCAATGTATACCGCACCTTCTGATCCAGATAAAAAAGAGGTGATCATTGATAAAGCATATGCCATGGAACAGCTGCGTAAAACAGCCACCTACCCGCCAACAAAAACAATAGAAAAGGATACACTGCCCGATCAAACTAAACCATTGCAAATGGCTTACTAAGGTTTTTGCTAAAGGAAAAATGGATTCACGCGTATCTCAACAATAAGATGAAAAGTACGCCTATTAGGGTAGGTCTCTTTTTTGGGGGAGCTTCTAGGGAACGGGAGGCTTCTTTCTTGGGGGGGCGTACCTTATATGATTACTTGGATCGCAACTGCTTTGAGCCTGTGCCTGTTTTTGTAGACAGCTTGGGGAATTTTATATTGATCCACTGGCAATACCTTTATCATGGTAGCATTAGGGAATGCTACCCCCCTCCCGCTCCTAACACTACTTTTTGGGGAATTCCATTGTATGTGGAGTCTTGCGTTAGTAAGGATGAAGCAGAAGCCTACACTGCAACCATAGGAAAAAAAATAGCCCCCGAGGAATTCGCAAGCTACTTTGATGTGGCCTTTCTCTGTTTATACGGACCGTATGGAGAAGATGGTAGCATACAAGGTATATTGCAATGGTACCAAATGCCTTATACAGGCTCTGGCTTATTGCCTGCTGCACTAGGATTGAATAAAATAGTACAGCAACCATTGCTAAAAAATGCAGGTTTTTTAGTAGCCCCCTCCTATCCCTTATCTCAGCAGCAATGGCTGCATACTACCGCTACTAACACTACAAATGGTCTACTGGAACAAGTCATCGCTACAATAGGAATTCCCTTTGTCGTGAAAAGCAGTAAACAAGGCTCTTCCATAGGGGTAACCATTGTACAAGAAGCAGACCCGACTGCTTTTGCTGCTGCCCTCAATAGCGCATTTTTTATGGAGGAACTCGATTATACTACCTGGCAAACTATGGCTAAAAAAGAATGGCTGCACAAACTTATAGATATACGTAACGGTATAGGCTTTCCCTTGCTGATTGACCAACAAATTTTCTATAAGCCTGCTACCCTATTGGAATATATAGAAACCCATTTTCAAAATACCAAACAACCCCTATGGCTCATGAGTGCACAAGCAGAAACAGCTATCCTCCTAGAAGCCTATATAGAAGGAAGAGAGTTTTCTTGCGTGGTATTGGAAGATGAAAAAGGAAAACCCATCGCACTACCCCCTACTGAAATTCTAAAAGGAGGAATGCTTTTTGATTATAGAGCAAAATACCTGCCCGGCATAATAGGGAAACAAACGCCCATAAACGTAGAACCAGCTCTGTTACAAACTATCCGTGCCGTAGTAACCGCCGCCTTCCAACTGCTGCACTGCCAAGTATATGCCCGTATAGATGGATTCTTAACTAAAGAGAATCAGATTTTCTTAAATGATCCCAATACCACAGTAGGTATACATCCCTCTTCTCATCTGTTTCATCAAGCAGCAACCATTGGCCTAAATCCTACCCAATTGTTAACGTTTATCATTAAACGCTCCCTTGAAACAAGAAAAGAGGAAGGCTTTTTAAATGCTTCTGTCCTATTGAAACGATTGAAAGCACGCTTATAAAGGCTTATAAAGGCAACTCTCCCATATCATCCTCATAGGGCTTATGCCGCGGATGGACCACCTCCACCTCTCCCGCATGATTGGCCTTATTTCCCAATAATACCAACTGCTGACAGACAATTTGGGTAGTATACTTATGCTGCCCCTCCTTATCTACGTAAGCACGCCGACTTAATTTCCCTTCTATGTATACCTGCTTCCCCTTGCTTAAGTATTGAGCCGCGATCTCTGCATGCGGTGTCCATAGAACAATTTCATGCCAGTCTGTATGACTTACCCGCTCGCCCTCTTTTGTTTTATAATTAGCATGCGTAGCCAAAATAAGCTGAACCCGCAAACGGCCATTCTCTAAATGACGAACCTCCGGATCCCTTCCCAAATTACCTAGCAGAATTACTTTATTTACACTTGCCATGCCCGTAAATCGTTATATCCCCTCTAGAAAATTACTGCCCCCCTACTTGTTGCCAAATGCTTCCTATAACTTCCTCCAAAGAAGGTAACGTATAAATTGCTTAATTGCAAACCAAGCTAATACTTTTTGCTTTATCTCAACTGATAAAATTATTCTATGCAACCTATCCCCTATCCGCTCTACAGTAGCTAATGTATTACCTATAAAGGATAGCCTAACAATAGCTGCCCTTCCCTAAAAAGGGTAAAATAAAATGAAGCCAGCTAAGTCGCACAAAATAAACGTTTTTCACCAGACAGGCAATGCAAATAGCTAGTCTTTTCTCTCTTTTATTTGTATCTTTATTGTAAGGTATCTACTTATTTAACCGCTATTTATGGATGACCTAACAACGGATCGCATTATTCCCATAAACATCGAAGATGAAATGCGTGATGCATACATCGATTATGCGATGTCTGTAATTGTTGCCAGAGCATTGCCCGATGTGCGAGATGGCTTAAAACCCGTACACAGAAGGGTCTTATATGGCATGTACGAGCTGGGCTTACAACACAATAAACCTTATAAGAAATCTGCTAGAATTGTAGGAGATGTATTAGGGAGGTTCCATCCACATGGGGATGCTTCTGTGTACGATGCCATGGTACGTATGGCACAAAATTGGTCCCTCCGCTATCCGCTTGTAGAAGGACAAGGTAACTTTGGTTCTATCGATGGCGATGCCCCAGCTGCCCATCGGTATACCGAAGCACGCTTGATGAAAAGTTCAGAGGAATTAATGAAGGAAATCCATAAAGAAACAGTTGATTTCCAGTCTAATTTCGATGGATCTTTACAGGAACCGGTGGTATTCCCTGCTAAGCTACCTAATTTGCTTTTAAATGGTTCTTCTGGAATTGCAGTAGGTATGGCTACCAACATGGCCCCTCATAATTTAAACGAAACGCTTACAGCTATTATAGCCTACATTGACCAGCCTGCTATGACCGTTGTGGACCTTATGGAACATATCATAGCGCCAGATTTTCCTACAGGGGGTATTATTTGTGGTTATAGTGGGGTACGGCAAGCTTTTGAAACGGGCAGGGGGCGTATTCTATTACGGGGAAGAGCTACTATTGAGGCAATGGGGAACGGCAAAGAGCAGATCATCGTAACCGAAATACCTTACCAGGTTAATAAAGCTATGTTGATTGAAAAAACAGCACAGCTGGTTAATGAAAAAAAGATAGAGGGTATTGCAGATATCCGAGATGAATCGGATAAAGAGGGAATGCGTATTGTATATGAACTCAAACGGGATGCCATAGCCAGCATTGTACTGAACAATCTCTACAAGCAAACCCAATTGCAGCATGCCTTTAGTGTGAATAATGTAACGCTAGTAGAAGGCAGGCCTAACCTTTTAAATCTTAAGGAGCTTATTGCGCATTTTGTAGCGCATAGACATGATGTATTGGTGCGTAAAACCAATTTCGATCTCCTGCAAGCGCAAAAACGCATACATCTATTGGAAGGATACCTTATTGCATTACAAAACTTAGATAAGGTTATTGCCCTAATTCGTGGGTCAAAAGACCCAAATATTGCACAAACAGCCTTAATAGAGGCTTTTTCGCTTAGTGAAGCACAAGCTAAAGCTATCTTGGAAATGCGCTTGCAGCGTTTAACCAACCTCGAACGAAATAAAATTATAGAGGAACACGCACAAGTCACTAAACTTATTGCGGGTCTCCAAGCTATTTTGGCTGATAAAATGCTCCGTATGCAGCTGATTAAGGAGGAATTACTGGAACTTAGGGATCGCTATGGGGATGCACGTAAGACAACGGTAGAATACGATGCGGATGAATTCACAGTGGAGGATATGATTCCAGATAATGAAATGGTTATCATGGTTTCTAACCAAGGCTACATTAAGAAAACACCATTAGCCGATTACCGTGTGCAAGGTAGGGGGGGAATAGGTGCTAAGGGCGTGCTTACTAAGAAAGATGACTTTACGGAACATTTATTCATTGCAACTGAACATCAATACTTACTTATATTTACCAAGTATGGTAAAATCTATTGGGTGCGGGTATATACCATACCAGAAAATAAAAAAAATACACAAGGGAAGGCCATTCAAAATCTAATCCAGATAGCAGCTGGCGATCAGGTACGCAGTATCATTCAGGTTAGGAATTTAAAAGATGATGCCTATATAGATACCCATTATGTGCTTATGTGTACCAAACAAGGCATCATCAAAAAAACGCCTCTACGGGCTTATGCTACCCCACGTACGAATGGTATTCAAGCTATTGTAATTCGGCCAGGGGATTGCCTCCTAGAGGTTACCTTAACCAATGGATCCAATCATATTGTATTAGCGCTTGAATCTGGAAGAGCCATTCAATTTCATGAAACGGAAGTACGTCCTATGGGGCGGGTTTCTTCTGGCATCAGAGGTATTACATTGGCCCATGCACAGGACCAGGTTATCGGTATGGCTTCTTTCCCTACAGCAGATTTGGATTTATTGGTAGTGTCTGAGCATGGATATGGGAAACGTTCTTCCCTAGAGGATTACCGTATTACCAAAAGAGGGGGAAAAGGTATAAAGACCATGCATATCACTAAAAAAACAGGTAACCTGGTAGCCATTCACGCGGTTAAAAACCAGGATGAATTAATGATTATTAATCAATCTGGTATAACCATTCGAATAAAAGTAGGGGAATTGCCACTTATTGGAAGGGCTACGCAAGGCGTCCGCTTGATTCGATTGGGAGAAGGGGATGCCATCGCCTCTGTAGCCAAAATAGATGTATTCGAACAGACAGATAATGCGGATAGTAAAGAACCCATACCTAATAAATCCATAACAGACAAAACGGAAAATAGCATACGCTGTACGGAAGAACAGCTGCCTCTAACGGCGGAAGTAATAGCAGCGGACAAGGAGGGAATTCCTCTATGCAATGACGAAAAGGAAATGGATAGAGCAACGGAAGAAGTAAGGGAAGAATAATAGCTAGTAATATCCTAATAATGATTTATAAATGAGTTTATTGTACAGACTTACCGTCCTATTGCTTGGCATAGCAATGCCCCATCGGCTTGGAGCCATACCTGCTGCTATCAGCCAGATCATCAAGCAGTTAGAAACCGTACAAAAGGTTAAAAAGCCTAAAGCGAACAAAAAACAAAAAAAAGCCAGCCAAGAACAGGTAGCAACCGCTGCTGCTGAAGAGAAGATACCGCCACAGCCTGCTGATAGTCCGCTGTCAAAGCCGCTAGTTACAGCAGCTGTAGAACCAATAGATAAACCAGCCCTACCTCCTCCCCTTACGCAATTAGAGCAAGCCTGCTTGCATATAGAGGAAGCTATCCAGGATAGTACATTGGTTGTGCACCCTGCTACGTGGTATTATAAAGGACGGATTTATGAGCAGATGCTAAAGCATACCCTTACGGCTGCATCCGTAACTTCTGCTTCATTTTTACTGGATGAAGCTTTAATGGCTTATGAAAAAGTTAAACAATTAAGCCAACCTGCTAGCCAATTCTATAGCTTCGCCTCAGCTAATATAGCTGCTCTATGGCAGCTGTACCTAGAAAGAGGAATCCGATATGCTAAGCAGCATGCTTATGAACAAGCCATTGAACATTTTACAGTCTGTAGACGGATACTACCCGAAGAAACTACCCCCTTGTTCTACATGGCTATTGTACAGCAATGTAATGCACAACCAGAAGCCGCACTCCATACCTATACAACCTATGGGCAATGCCAACAACCCCAACCTGCCATTGTACGAGCCATGGCAGATATATATGGCAATCAGCTTAAAGATTTTGATAAAGCCATTGCTTTATTGGATCATGGCTTAACCCAATTTCCCTTTGAGGATAGCCTGCTAGAAGAGCAATATAACTTGTATAAGGCGACCAACCAGCTTCCGCTCTACGAATCGTTACTCTGCCAGGCTATGCTGGCACAACCTAACCAATGGGATAAGCAATATGCGTATGCTTATTTTCTTCAAAATGAGGATAGAATAGAAGAGGCAAGCTATTTTTACCAGCAAATGCTAAAAGCACTTCCCAGGCAATACGCAGGGTGGCGGCAGATGGGTATCTTGTGGTATAATGAAGCGATAAAAACATATACAACCATCCGCAAACTGATTGCACAGAAGCAACCGGCACAGCTTCATAAGGGTACTCAACCTTTGGTTTGGGTAATTCCTCGACTAACACTTCCTGTAGTGGATCGCTATGCAGCGATCTATTACCCTACGTCTGCCTATGAAATAATGGATTGCCATGCGGAAACAAGGAACTGGCTAGGAGGTCCCCGTATAAGCGATCAAATTAAAGCAAATACCATACCCTATACAGCTCCTTTGTTTTTGCTGATTAAACAACAAATTACAGCGGCACTAACCCAACATAAACAAATGCAAAAGATCATTCATCTACAAAAATGCTTACAGCAATCGGCCCATTATTTAACAATAGCTCGTACACAGAATAAAAAAGATAAAGTAGTAGCACAAGCTTTGTACTATACGTATTACCATTTAGAAAAATACAGGTCTGCCTCTAAGCTATTGGATGCTATGCATACGCAAAAACACTACCTAGATGCATGCAGCGATCCATTTTCTACAAAACAAGAAAGTGAAACCAGCGAAACCCAAGAGGAATAAAGCATACTATTATCGTATAAATGCTAGTAAGCTGTCTAACTTCCATGCATGGCTACCTTTTACTAAAAAGCCACTATGCTGAAAACAACAATCGGCCAAATAATGTGTTAGCTGTTCTACCTTGTCAAAGCAATGTATTTTAGCAGCAGGGTGTTGCCGAGCAGCAGCTGTAAAAAGGATTCCACACAATAAAACTAAATCATATCCAGGGTGTACTAATTGCTCAACAATTCTACCATGCCAAATAGCAGCTTGACTACCTAGCTCGGCCATATCACCCAAGATAACCACCCGATAGGTTACCTGTAGTTGTAACAATGTCTCCAATGCTGCTTGAACAGAAGCTGGACTTGCATTATAGCTGTCCATAATAACCTGATTGCTTCCTTGCTGCACCAGCTCCATTCTACGGTTGCGCGGAATATAAGCTTGGATGGCTTGATTCGCTACCTCCTTAGGCAGCTGAAAATAGCTGGCTACACAAAGGGCAGCTGCTATATTATGTATATGCGGCCTCCCCAATAGATGGGTCTTTACGATGCTACCTCCTGGAGAGGTATAGTGTAAGTAAGGATCTTCCGCTACTAAATCAAGCGGTGCAAAATCCATAGGCTGTGGATAGGTAATCGGATCCTTACAACGCTGACTTAAGGCAACCAATAAGGGCTGAGCCGTATTCAAAAAAAGCTTACCTCCCGTAGCATATAAGTAATCATATAGCTCCCCCTTCCCTTGCATGACCCCTTCTATGCTACCAAATCCTTCCAAATGGGCTTCCCCAATAGCAGTAATAAGTCCATAAGTAGGTTGGGCTATTTGACAACATAAGGCAACATCACCCAATTGGGTAGCTCCTATCTCTACTACAGCTATTTCCGTTTCTGGTAGCATAGCTAAAATCGTTAGGCATACACCAATAGAGGTATTCAAGTTTCCCTTCGTTGCCACCGTACTATACGTAGTGCGCAAGACGCTGTATATAAGTTCTTTGGTAGTAGTCTTGCCATAAGAGCCTGTTATGGCTATAAAGGGAAAATGTTTGCCATACTGCAAGCGATGGTAAACAGCCAGCTGCATGAGCGTTAGGAGCGTGTTCTTTACTAAAATACAAGCAGCAGATACCCCTGCATAGGCTGGGTCATCTATAATAGCATAGCTTGCCCCTTTCTCTAATGCCTCCCTAGCAAAAGCATTGCCATTAAAGCGAGGCCCTCTAATAGCAAAAAAAAGCGCCCCAGGGGGAACATGCCTTGAATCAATCGTAACAGACCGTACTAAAAGGTATTTTTGATAAAGTACCTCTAAAGTAAATACCACCATAGGGTTACTTTTACCTTAACTGTAAGCCACAAGCATCGGCTTAGGGTTTGATAAATTCTTGAATGTACAAATGGCTAATCCAATGGAGGGTACCAACTGTTGAAATAGAGGGCTATAACCTATCTTACATTCTATTGTTGGCCACTCCCGTATGGTATTATGCGCCAAGCGCAAACCAATGCCATACGCTTCAACCAGCGTACTATTGAGCAATGCATAGTCTCGGCCATACAATGCTATAAAGTTAACAAACCCAAGCAATGCAAAGCGAATAAACGCATAGTTAATCGGTCGATGCAGCCTACTATGCAACGCTAGATTAAACCGTGCATGAATGGGCTGGGTAATGCCCGCAAGGTCAGCCTTATCAGGAAGTTCTAGTTCTTCTGGATCGCGATAGAAAATAGCCAATCGTTTCGTTTTAGGCAGCCGATATCCAGCTATATAATCCATACGTATAAAAGGCGTAATAGCATTACGCCCCGTATGCAACAGAGGAGGGGCATAGGCTAAGGTACCTTTAAGTATTCCTTCTTCCCAATGATTTCTATGTAAAAATGCAGCAGTCGCAAACGCTACATAGAGGTATCTACAGGAAGCATGCACTATATTTTTAATACCGCTTATGGCTACATAATGCCTGTTCAGCTGGGTATTTTTTGGCACCTTTTGATAGCCATACGTTACCTCTATAGCCCCCCCTTTGGGTAAATGTTCCCCTTTATGAAGCGTATATACCCCTCCCCTACTTGCTTGATAAGCATCTGAAACCAATCCTAGCTTACATAAAAACAATCGAGAATCCATATACGATATACCAAAACCAGAACCAGCTATTGCAGGCTGCTTCGTAAATTGTTTATCATAGCCACTAACTGCCGCAAAGTAATAGGTAGGCTTCCCTCGTTTTAGTTTTGACGGGGCAAACGGACAGCTAAACCATATGTCCTTCAGATAAAAAGCATACGTTTTAGCTGTTTGTTTATAGCACTGCCCCCCTATTATCAGAGGGATCTCCTCTACAGTAGGCAACCTATAGTCTAATCCATACCCACTTTTCTTGTTGAAAAAAAGATAATGGTTCATCTTATGCCCACATCCCCATAAAATGTCATGCGTTAACGTAAGCAAAGGACCTCCCTCTAGATCCATAGCTACTTCTATAGGGAAACGCTTCGCTGTTTGTACGCACTTATCAACTAGGGCTGATTCATCAATGGCATCCATAGCTGCCAATTGAAAGGGAAGTGAAACCGACAAAAATAGGATAACCTTAACTGGTAAATGTACCCACCGTAACATACCTTACTGTTTAAAAGTCACTAGCAATGCTGCCTGCCCTGCCAAAGGTACCAAGTCAAGACTCCCCTTCCTGATATTGCACGCCATGATACGCTCATAAGCCTATCTGTTTCCTGATGATTTAAAGTTCTTAATATTCATCCTCATTAAAAACAAAATCATCCCCTGTTGGATAATCAGGCCATATTTCCTCAACAGAAGAATAAGGGTAATCATCATTATCCAACTCTTCCAGATTACTAATTACCTCTAAAGGAGCGCCCGAACGCTTTGCATAATCTATTAATTCATCCTTAGTAGCTGGCCAAGGGGCATCCTCTAAATAAGATATCAATTCAAGAGTCCAATACATAATTGTAAACTTAACACGTTAAACTATAAAGACATATATGACCTGCTTACTTAACGCACGCAAGGTCTAAATCAAACCTTATCAAGATAAGCAGTAGGCATATGTTAAACCCTATACAAGCAACAGGGGCTTTATCCTTCCTAAAGGGAATCCCTTTTTATAACAAGAAGGAACTTCGCTTAAACTGTAAATTTATATATATTTTTTGTATAGTGCTCAGAACACACCTAAGCTTACCCTGCCTACATCCCATACGGGCCAACTGGCACGTAGAATGTAAGGAAAGATAATAAAAAACAATAGTATCTAAACCTAATAGAAAAACTAACCTTTAAAATAGAATAAAATAGTAAAAAAGCAAAAAGATATAGCTATATTGATTAAGCATGTATTATTTACCAGAGCATCTATGAACGAAACCAAACGCTATACGATTACAGCTGCACTTCCCTATGCCAATGGACCTATTCACTTAGGTCATGTAGCAGGTGCCCATTTACCTGCTGATATCTATGCACGTTATTTAAGGCAAAAAAAAGAAACAGTCCTTTTCGTCAGTGGTTCAGATGAACATGGTGTAGCTATAACCGTCCAAGCTAAACAAGAGGGGAGTACGCCTCAAGAAATTGTAAACAAGTACCATGCGTTAAATAAAAAATCACTAGAGGCCATAGGGATTAGCTATGATATTTTTTCTCGTACGACCTCTCCCCTGCATTATGCAACTGCGGCTGATTTTTTTACGACACTTCATCAAAAAGGGGTCTTTGAAAAGCATACAAAAGAACAATATTATGATCCTATAGAAGCCCAATTTTTATCTGATCGTCATATCATAGGTAGTTGCCCATATTGTGGACATGCGCGTGCCTATGGAGACCAATGCGAAGCTTGTGGTACAAGTTTAAGTCCAGAGGAACTACAGAATCCTACTTCTGCTATTAGCGGTGCAAAACCCATTTTAAAACCAACCATGCATTGGTATCTTCCCTTACATAAATATACACATTGGCTTAAAAAATGGATTTTAGAAGAACATAAAGACTTTAAATCTAATGTATATGGTCAATGCAAGAACTGGCTTAACCAAGGATTGCGATCACGTGCTATTACCCGTGATTTAACGTGGGGCGTCCCGCTTCCACTCGCTGAAGGAACAGATAAGGTGCTCTATGTATGGTTTGAAGCACCGATTGGGTATATCAGCGCTACCAAAGAATGGGCCCAAATCCATCAAGTGGATTGGGAACCTTTCTGGAAAGATCCCAACACAACACTTATCCATTTCCTTGGGAAGGATAACATTGTCTTCCACTGTATTATATTTCCTGTTATGCTGCAAGCACATGGCACATTTATTCTACCCAAACACGTACCGGCTAACGAATTCCTCAACTTAGAGGGACTAAAATTTTCCACTTCACGCAACCACGCTGTCTGGCTTCACACCTATTTGGAAGCATTTCCGAATGGAGCAGATGTATTGCGCTATGTGCTCTGTAGCATTGCACCAGAAAATAAGGATAGTGATTTCACTTGGAAAGATTTTCAAGAAAAAAATAATAATGAATTGGTCGCAAACTTAGGCAATTTGGTACACAGAACCCTCCATATGGTACATCGTTACTTTGATGGAACAGTGCCTGCTAATCTGGCACCTACCGCTGCAGAGGAAACGCTACTGAACACATTGCGTACTGCTTTTACAAGGGTAGGGGAATCGATTGAGCAATTCAAGTTTAAGGAAGCACTGCAACTATGCATGGGATATGCTACATTGGGCAATAAATACCTAACAACGCAAGCACCCTGGCATATGATCCAAAACGATCCAACAGCCGCTGGAACCATACTCTACCATGCCCTCCAGCTTATTGCCACGCTTGCTTTATTATTGAACCCTTTCTTACCTAAAACCAGTACTACAATAGCTAATATGATTGGATTGAAAGAAAATGGATGGGGTGCTACTGATATAAGTAATCTCATAAAAGCAGGAGAACCGTTAGCAAAAGCTGTAGTGTTATTTGAAAAAATAGAAGACAGCGCGATAGAAAAACAGCTCGAGAAATTACAACATACAAAAACATTATCTCAACCAGCTTAAACAGTAAATCATGTTTTTATTGATTAAAAATAATAAAATAGTATTTCCTTGATTAAATCAAGCGCGTATAAAAAAGTATATTTTTTATTTTTGCTTAAGTTGCTTATTCTTAACAAGAAAAATTGTTCATTTATTTAATTTCACTCAACTTTAACACAACAATAATGAAAATGAAACAAATAAAATCCATTCGGAACGGTTTATTGTTTTTTTTCTTTTTGTATCCTTTTGGGGCATTTGCAAGTAATACCGTTAAGATACAAGGATCGCATGAGGCTAGGGAAGATGCTTCCTCCAAACATACTGCTGTTGAAAAAAGAGGTCAAAACTTGATTACATTTATAAAGACAAAAGGTAAGGAAATTAGTGTAGATGATACATTCCTACACAATATCAGTAATAATTTGACTTTACAAGAAGTAAAAGCATTGGCACAAACTGATCTATGGAATCCACATATTAGATACGTCCTATTTGCAAAGGTAACCGGTTGGCTTACACTTGGAAAATGTAAAGGAAGAGAAAAGGAATTCAGTAAAAAGCAGCTACAGGTATACCGTACTATATTGGATTTTATTTACAAGCAAGGCATTGATGTAAATGATAATACAAAATTAGATAGTGTAGAACTGCAATTAGATAACGGTAACACCCTTCTAATGCAGGTCATTTCAAATGGGAGAGATCTTGTAGACCAAATGCTTCCTTTAATGTACTTACGTACTTTTAAAGCAGATCCATTTGTATACAATTACAGAGATAGAAAGAATGCATTGCATTTCTTATTGCTAAAAGGGCATGATGTACAACAATGTATTATAAATGTTATCCAACAGCATCCAGCTATTAAAGCACATATTAATGACCAAACCATATATGGTGATACTGCACTTCATTTAGCATGCGTTCGAAGAGACCTTACCAATATAAAACAGCTGCTAAAGCATGGCGCTAAGGATAGCTTACATATGGTCAATAAAATTGGTAAGAAGCCAGTAGATATGCTGCTGATGCCCACAGAAGAAAGAATGCGATGGATATACCTATACCTTGGCTTTGACAATTTATCTGCTGATTACTTTAATAATTCGGAAAGATTAGCTAAGTATCTTAAACTAGCACTGCTTGAAGAAGAAAAAAAGGCACTAGCTTATGTAGCTACTATTGATGAAAAAAAATTTAATGCAGATCCAAATGCCATTGAAGCTATGCTAGAGGATACTAACAAGGATAGCTCCATCCATTCAAATGTAAAGGAGCATGTGATCGCTTAAGGAGTAGCTTGTATTAAAAATATAGCGCCTAGTTAAGACCATTAGGGAAAAAATTTTTATGTTCCTTCCTCATAAGGGGGCATGCTCAACTTTTGTAGAAGAAGCGCAGGATTATCCATGAAGTATAGAGCTGCTTCTTTGTCATGTATTTTCCTCCTACCACATAGTGGAATACCATAATGTTCATATAGACTTTGTGCTTTTTTCGAATGGCTAAAAAAACCCAAAGCTTCTGCGTGGTATTGCTTAATGGCTATAGTTAGCGCTTGAGCCACTAGGGTTTTGCCAATATTTTTACCGCGGTAATGTTTAGCAACATATAGGCCAGATAATGCATAGGTTCCTTCTGGGAATATCTTTTCCTTGTTGGCATCTTCTATCGCATCCTTTTTTAAACGGACTACCGCTACCAGCTTGTCTGTAGGGGGCGTACCTTCGCATGCTATGAGCGTTACAGGTAATTGATTGGCTACTAGTTCGCTTTTTTCTATTTGAAAACTTTGTACGTTTGGTTTATCCGACGCACAATATTTGCCCCATTCGTCGTAGTACCATTGGGCAATCTGTTTGAGATATGTTTCTTGTTGATCGTGTGATACAGAAGCTAAATCCAAAACTTTAATAGCTGTTTTGCTTGGTACGTTTTGTATGAGATTATTTTCCACACTACCTGCTTCTTGTGTATCTGAATGCAGCATGCTTGTAGTAAATTTATTACAGCCCCCTATAAACAATAGCATACCTACCATAACTGATCGGCTGATGCTATGCTTATTTGTCCTCGTATTATGGGCACTTTTAAAACACATGATTGTTCCTTTGATACCTATAAGGAAAGTAATTTTTTGTCTTTTTAGCTATACTTCCCTTCAGAGGAAGATAAGCAAATTTAAGTTATACTTTTTCCATAGTAGTGGATTTTCAAAAATATTCTACTCTATTCTATTTTATTTGGTTTGAATGTTTGCGAATCTTTTGCTTTAATGTTATATAATATATTTTATAAATAGCTATTAAAAAAGAAGGCTATAGCCTAGCAGGTAGGGAAAGTAGCTTGTTAAAGGATTGTATAAACTTTGTATCAGGAAGAAACAGATGATAAAGCAGCTACCTATAAAAATTAGGCTTGCTTATGGTAGTATGCTAATGGGTCTATATGGTTGTGCCAACTATTTAACGAACCATGACATGCATAAGCCAGAAATTAGAAAAATCATACTTCCTAGCTTACAATCAGAAGATTTAGGAAATGCTATCTGTTGCTATCGACCTAGCAGGCTAGACGGACCCAATATAAGCATAGTAGAAAAAAATCAGAAAGTTATTGCCCATAACTATGGGCATGAAACATTTGGATGGTCTTTAGCGCCTGGTTCCGCAAAATATATTGTTGATTTATTGGTTAATCAAGCAGAAAGATGGGAATTGCAAAAAGACACCCCTATAGCCCTTATTGGTGCAGGGGCTTTGGGTTTATATACCGCTTATTATTTGCAAAAAAGAGGCTATACGCATATTACAATTATTGCGGAGCATTTTGATCATATAACATCATGCTATGCAGGGGCGCTTTTTATACCACCATTAGAAACAGCTGTTGCTAGCATAGACCCAGCAGTGCTTAGCGGTATAACGATTGATAGCTATTGGTTTTACAAAACAATTGCTTGTAAAGCGCATAGCGATTTTAAGGAGGGAGCTAAGCTGCTCCCTGCCTATTTTAAAAATGAAATGGCTAACTATGAACCTCTTGTTCATCGACAAATCATCCAGCCACCTCAACCGGTTATAGTTGATTTTAACAATGGCGTTACAAGAGCATTGGTAGCTTATGATGAGAGTCTTTTTATAGATGTAGCAGTCATGCTAAGCAATTTGTATGACTTTTTAAAACAACAACCGAACATTACATTTGAATTGAGAAAGATTACACTATTTAATGACATCCATGAAAAATTTATTTTCAACTGTAGTGGACTGGGTGCTATAGCGCTCAATGATGACCATGACATGGTTTCTACCCAAGGTCATTTGATTATGTTAAACAATCAAATTCCTGCAAATTTGAATTATATCCTATCCATTCCTATGGGGGAAGGGAAAACAGCAGCTGGCCAGCTCGTACAATATTTATTTGAATTTTATCCCAAGCATCTTAAGCATACCGATAGCCATAGTGTAGGTGCTGTAGGTGGAACCATTATTAAAGGAGCAACAAAGGCAACACCTAATAAAGAACTATTTCCTATTATATTGCGCCATGCAAGAGCATTCTTTTATGGAGGTGTCTAAGTATAGCGGTCGTTTGCGCTACTTCGTCTGATTTCTTTTGATGTATTATTATTATATTGACACATTGTAAGGCTTTTTAATGGTACGATGCTTTCTATGGAGCATGTCTTGGCTATGCTCCTTACTACAGCTGTTGTAGTAGGGTTTGGTACATATAAATATTTACGTGACCTATCAGCTTCTAAGTTCAAGGTTATGAACTTAGCAAGGAATTATGCGCATGCTATTGGAATAGAAGCTATTTATAATAAAGCCAATTGTCACAGAATAGATAGCTACTACGGAAATCAATTATTCCAGGAAATGATAGCAAAATTAGAAGCTTCTCATGATTATTTGGTTAAACATGGTCAGCAAGAACTTATCCAGGATATAGCTATGCTTCGGCAAAGCATGCACGGCTTTCATGAGCTGTTTTTGCAGAAATCTAAAATAGAAAATAGTATAGAACTTGATTCAAATTGTATAACAACCGTATCATTTAAGTCCACTATTTTAAAAGTTCTGGATCACATACAAGCCATAGGAGAACCTGTACAATTATTGCTGCGGAACCAGGTAAAGACAACGCAGCTGTCAGCAGATCCAGCATTGTTTGAGTGTTTAATTATGCTAAATTTATGGGAAATTAGCAAAAGTGCTCAAGCTATAGATCATATGGTAAGTTTGTCTATTAGGGACACTACACTACAGTATGGTTATGCAATGGATAAATTATCTAATCAAGTGCCATTGGTTTTACCTGCTTTGTGTTTTTGCTTTAGTACGGATACAATAGTACATACCGCTTTGCCTGTTTATATTGTTTCCGGAATGGTTAATGCCCCTTTGCCTACTGCAGCAAAAACATTTTACCAAATAGAAAGCAGACAAATCACGGAAGCACATGGTGGTTATGTTGAAATTATAGAAAATGAATCAAGTTTAACTTGTCTTTATGTATTACCTATTCAGGGAGACAAAGTGATGCGCTTTAAAAACTATAAGCCTGCTGATTTGGTTGTTAAAATAAGTTAGCGGAGACAGCTAAGAGCTTAGCACAAGAAAAAGAGCTCATAACTTTGTTGCCTAAAGTAACTGCACTTTCAGAAGAAGTTGTAATCAAAACTATTTCATTTATTAAAAATGCCCATGGGTTAGTTGTTCGTAAATCGGGGGATCCCTACTATACCCATCCGATGACTGTAACCACAATATTGCTGGAGGTTACCCAGGATTCTATAACACTTTTAGCTGGATTATTGCATGATGTTGTAGAGGATACCCCTATTACGTTAAATCAAATAGCACTGATGTATGGAATGGAAGTGGCTACTATAGTGGATACAGTTACCCATTATAATACCAGTGGATTTAAGTGGAAATTAAGTAAAAATAAAAATATAAAACTATTAAATAAATGCAAGGATAGTAGGGTCATACAAATTAAGCTAGCAGATAGGTTGCATAATTTGCGCACATTGGGTGTTCAAAAGTCGAAAGATCAACAACGTATAGCGGAAGAAACCTTAACTTTTTATATTCCATGGGGTAAAAGAAACAAAGGACCCCTGCATTGGTTAGAAGAAATGGAACGCATTTGCGAAAAAATGCTTCAACCACGCCATTCGTAAATTTATGCAGCGGTTATCTATTGCATCCAATGCTGCCTAGCTGTTCCACTACGCCTAATCGGCACCTTTATTAAGCAAATAGGTAACAATTGACGCATGCCCACATTGGGCTGCAATATGTAATGGTGTATAGCCATCCTGATTGGTTTTATTGATAGGGCAATGTTGCTTAAGCAAACATTTAACGATTTTTAAATGGCCTCTCTCTGCTGCTACATGTAATAAGTATTCATTTATGGTAGCCCCTTTTTCAATTAAAAATTGTATGACTTCTTCCGAGTGACTATATTGAACGGCCCTATATAAAGGGGTAGCTTCATCCCTACAACCTAAATTGACATCGGCTCCTTTCTCAATCAATAGCTGTACAATGGATAAATGACCGCTACAAGCGGCTGCACTCAATGGACGACTATAATCCCAATCCATTACATTTATAGCTGCCCCATTATCCAATAGCAATTGTACCATGATGCGGTCTCCCTTCCCAGCAGCTATAGTCAGTGGGGTCTGACAACATGGATCTTGCCTTCTTATGTTTACATTAGCCCCTCTAGCTATGAACAACTGCGCAATCAGTAAATTACCAGCTTGGACTGCCTTATGCAGCGGTGTGTATCCATTTTTATTCTCTCTATTTATATCAGCCCCTCTCTCTATCAATAATTTTACAATATCTAGCTGGCCTATTGCTGCTGCTCTATGTAATGGCGTATCGCAGCAACCACACGTTTGTTCTTCTGTGGTAATGGTTGGGTCAGCTCCCTTGGCTAAAAGCAACGCTACCATGGCTATATCCCTTTTCCATATGGCTATATGGAGCGGTGTAAAACCACGTATTGATGAGTAATTGTTATACAATATTTGTTTATTGATAGCAGCTTCCTTATCAATGAGTAGTTGGACGATTGCTATATGACCATAATAAACTGCTTGGTGTAAGGGCGTAGTGTAATTTGCATCATAGGCATTTATATCCACATTTTGTTTAAGTAACCTTGTTATAGTATCTATATCAGCATTGGCTATTGCATAATGCAACCGGCCATCTATTTTTCCCTATATAAGAAGACTTGGCATATGCACATGCCTCCTTATTGGATTGTTGAGCGGCTACAGCTGCTACCCTACAAACCGAAGCTTTGTCTTGATACCAAACATTGGCTTTACTTCGCTTTACATTACAGATGCAACAAAAGATTAAAAAAAACAGAGAAAAAGTGTTTTTAATAAGCATAGCTAGTAAAATTTTTTTGTTAGGGTATCTGCTTATAACATGCCCGTGTAAAATACTATTTTTTATTTTATAAAATAGGAAGCCTACTGGCTACTGTCTCGTATAATTATAAAACGAGCTTAAGTATTCAACCAATAATGCATTACTTTTAGTCTAAAGAGAAGAGAGCGCTGCGAACACTTACGCAAAAATACTTCATGCACTAGGCATTAATTTATAGATAATTTTCATTTTACCCAGCTGAAATCAATGGCTAAAGATATGGAAAGACCTTTTACGCCTGCTTAAAATGCTTTGCGCAACATCCCTAATACGTAAGTTCTAACCTTAATTTTTCTTGTAGAAAGGCTATAGCAGCGTTTTTTTTACCTAAATAGTTCAACTTTTCCTGATCCGTATAGGGCCTTTTAGGGACAACTTCCTCTACCAAAACACCCTGAATGGTTATATCAGAATCTTGTAACGCCTCACCCAGGAAATTTAAAAGATCTCCCTTAAGCTTTTGCAGCATGGCTTCTTGAACGGGATGAATCAATGTAATAGAAATAACCCTACCTTCTACTTTTATTGGCTGACGCATAAGCTGATAGGCAGCTAAATCTCCCTTATTCTTAAGATATTCTTTATAATCAGCTAACACTATTGCTACCTTTTCCCCCAATAGAGGGAGCGTTTTTTTCGTTTGTAGAGGAGATATCTGTACAACAGTATCCAATGCTTCCGTTCCGGTTAATGTTTTTTTGAGATCTGCTAAAGTAGGAAGCCGCTCTGTTACAGCTTCTTGTATCATTACCCTATCGCCTGGTAAAGGATTACTGGAGGGTTTTTTGCATGGCATAGAAGATTCCGCTTCCTGCACCGCTGCAGCGGATTGCTTGCACCTATTGGGTTCAGAGGGAAGCTGTTTTTTTTGGGGGGTACCCTCTGTTCCAGCAGGTACTACTGTTGGAGTGCCTGCTGCTAGCTCAATAAGAAAAAGCTCTACATGCAGCCTCTTATGCTGACTGGCTTGGTAATGCAATAGACACTGATTGAGGCGCGCTAAGGCATCTAATAAAAAATGCATGCTGCATTTAGCAGCATATTCAGCATATTGTGGCCTGATGGGGTCAGGAACTTCTAATAACGGAAGCGAAACGGGATCTCTACAGACTAGTAAATTACGCAAATGCTCGCCCAACCCTACTAAAAAATGACGTCCGTTAAACCCAGCACGTAAAACAGCATCATAAATGGAAAGCAACGTAGGAATATCTTTCCTTACAAAGGCTTCCGTGCATTTAAAATAATAAGCATAGTCCAAATGTTGCAAATGAGCAGCTGCTACAGCATACGTAATGGTTTCCTTTTGACCCGTAGCTGTAGCTATTATATCAAACATGGAAAGTGCATCACGCATGGCACCTTCCGCTTTTTGTGCAATAAGTTGTAAGGCAGCCATTTCATAGGCAATAGATTCTTGCATAGCTATGGATGCTAACTGATCAGCAATAGCCTCTATTTTGATACTATTAAAATTAAATATTTGACAACGTGATAGAATAGTAGGAAGCACTTTATGCCGTTCTGTAGTAGCCAATATAAATAAAACGTAACTAGGAGGCTCTTCCAATGTTTTAAGAAAGGCATTAAAGGCTGCATTAGATAACATATGGACCTCATCTATAATGTATATCTTATATTTGCCCATCTGGGGAACATAGCGTACTTGATCCACTAATTCGCGAATATCCTCTACTGCATTGTTAGAAGCGGCATCTAATTCATAGATATTCATAGGATTACTACTGCTAAAGCTTACACAATGCCTACAATCGTTGCAAGGTTCCCGCTCTTCTGTAATGTGTAGACAGTTGATTGCTTTGGCTAGAATACGTGCACAGGTCGTTTTTCCTACACCGCGTGGACCGCAAAAAAGAAAAGCATGAGCGAGCTTTCCATACGCTAGGGCATTCTGTAAAGTAGTAGTTATATGGGATTGCCCCATAATATCCTTAAAATGAGTAGGACGGTATCTCCGCGCAGAAACTATAAATTGACTCATCGTAATGGTTGCTATAAAAAGAGCTGTTTGTATAGCTTACCCTTGAAAAAAAGACTTAATTCGCTCAAAAAAACTTTGTTCCTTCTTACTGGGCTTGGGTATAAAGTTAGGCGCATGCCGAAGGGAAAGCAAGAGCTCTTTTTCTTCTTTGGTTAATTCTTGCGGGGTCCAAACCTGTACAAAAATCAACTGATCTCCTTTAAAACCATAGCCATCTATATTGGGAACTCCTTTCCCACCTAACTTAAGTACTTTCCCACTTTGTGTCCCCATTGGAATTTTTACCCGAACACTGCCATATAAAGTGGGAACTTCCATTTCACAACCTAACACTGCATCTACAAAACTGATGTGCAACGTATAGCAAATGTTATTCCCTTCCCGTTTTAAATAGTCATCTTCCTCCTCATCCACCTGAATAATTAAATTGCCTGGCATTCCGCCACGCGGTGGAACATTCCCCTTGTTGCGTAGGGTAAGCTCTATACCTTTTCTTACGCCTGCCGGTACCTCAAAGGTAATAAGGTCCTCCATTAACTTTCTGCCTTGCCCTTGGCAGTTGCTACAAGGTGTCTTGATCTGTTTCCCCATACCACAACAACGGCCACAAGTAGATTCTGTAACCATATTCCCTAGTAAAGTCTGAGTTACTTTACGTACACTACCTTTCCCTTGACAGGCACCGCACGTCTCCATAGCAGTTCCCCCTTCCGCTCCACTTCCACTACATGTACCACAGCTCATGTAACGCTTAACTTTTACCTTTTTCTCCGTACCATTGGCAATCTCTTTAAGGGTTAGCTTGATTTTTATACGTAAATCTTCCCCATACCGCTCCTTCCGACCTGCATGCTTCCCCCCCCCAAAAAAACTTCCAAAGGGTGAATTATCAAACAAATCACTCAGGTCACCTTCATAAAAATGACCTTCATAGCTACCTCCACTTTGTACCCCTTCTGCACCAAATTGGTCGTACTTTGCTTTCTTTCTTGGGTTACTCAAAACGTCATAGGCCTCTGTTGCAACTTTAAATTTCTCTTCCGCAGCTTTGTTTCCTGGATTTTTATCAGGATGGTATTGCATGGCTATCTTACGATAAGCCTTTTTAATCTCATCAGCTGTGGCATGCTTTGTTATGCCTAGTATACTGTAATAATCTTTTTCCATTGTAAAAATTATACTCCAATTACAACTTTAGCAAATCGCAATACATAGGTATTAATCAAATAACCGCTTTCTACTACTGAGATGATCTTCCCTTTCATCTCCTCCGACTCTACAACTTGCTGCATAATCGCTTCATGTAAATCAGCATTGAATGGAGTGCCTGGTTCTAATTGCATCCCTTCCACGTTAAACTTTTGCAGGAAGCGCATTAGCTTATCGTGGATCAATTGAATACCTTCCTGTGTGGCCTGCTGTACAACTTCCTTGTCTTTTTGTAAAACAGTAAGGCAACGCTCAAAATCATCTATAATAGGCAAAAGCTCTTTCAGCGCTTGTTCGTTGGCTTTGTCTATAAGCGCCATACGCTCTTTAGCAGTACGTTTCTTAAAATTATCAAATTCAGAATAAAGACGAATATATTTGTCATTTATCTCCTCTACTATCTTTTGAAGCTGCTCCAATGAATCTGACTCTAAATGCGCCTCCTGAGAGCCATCTGGGATCTCTGAATCAAGGATATTACCGCAACAACCTGACGCATCCTCTACCGAATCTCCCCTACAACAACCGCCATCATCTTCCATCATCCCTCCGCCGCAACAACCTGAATCATCCTGCCTACCTGACCCGCCGCAACAACCTGTATCGTCCTGCCTACCTGACCCGTCACAACAACCTGTATCGTCCTGCCTACCTGACCCGTCACAACAACCTGTATCGTCCTGCCTACCTGACCCGTCACAACAACCTGTGTGCTTGGTGCCCATTTCTTCTTGCTCTATCATAATACTATAATGTGTTATATAAAGTAATACTAATATTGTAAAATCAGCTCTAACTGCTATAACCCCGTAAACTTATAACCTAGGTTAATTAGCACGAAATATACAATTTTCTTACTACATGTTCTGGTTTACGCTTCCTCTTTTCAAAAGCCAATGCCTGGTACCGCAAAAAATAGTTAACGCGCTACGCCTCCTCTCCCAAAAACAAATCGGTCCCCATCGCCTGCTGTCAACGTACCCCCTGCTCCGGATGTTTACCAGATATGGGCCTATAAAAATCTTGTATGGTTGCTATGTCTGTTTCTATATTACCTGTAGGATAAAAAAAAGGGCCCAATCCCATCGTTTTTTGTGCATAATCTATGTATCCTAAAATAATGGGAACATTGGCTGCTTCAGCTATCCTATAAAACCCTGTTTTCCAACGCCTTACGCACTTTCTTGTACCTTCTGGCGCAATGATTAATAAAAGTTTATCCGCTCTATTGAACAACTCTACCATAAAAGTTACCCTACTGGATTGCTTTTTACCTAATTGCTGACCGCTTCTATCTATAGGAATAGCACCTAATGCCTTCATAAGGTAGGAAAGTGGGAAAAACATCACCTCTTTTTTAATCGCAAATCTAATGGGTAGAGAGGGACAACTAAATCTAAATAACATACCGTAAAAGAAATCCCAGTTGCTAGTATGCGGCGCCAATACGACAACTGCCTTCTTAACTGTTGGATGGGATAGGTTGTGTATGCTCCAACCTAACCGATGTACCAGCGCAATGGCTAACTTTTGTGCCCACCTCTCCAGTAAACGGCTTATACTATACCTCATGTGAATTCAATATATTAAATCAATTAAAACAAATATAAGTATCTTTGTTTTATTTTTTGACTACTCAGCTTTAGCGTAAAAGTACTAAATAAACTAAAAAGCGTATAAAAGGGCATAGTAGTAGGGTATAATTTTGGTTTTATCCAAAAAAATGAGCAAATTGCATGTGCGAAATTCCTCCTTAGCTCAGCTGGTTAGAGCATTTGACTGTTAATCAAAGGGTCGCAGGTTCGAGTCCTGCAGGGGGAGCCACCTAAGGTTTGCGCCCTTACAGAAAAATGAGGGAGATAAGGGTTTCCTATGGTTATATGACAGATGAATGGAAAATATTTCTACAACAATTCGCAATTTATTTACGTTTAGAGTGTTCGCTTTCTGAACATTCTATTATAGCTTATTTAACTGATGTAAGGAAATTTGCACAGTTTATAGCACAACAACGCCTCTCTCCACTTGTTGTTACGCCCTTACATGTCCGTGCCTTTTTAGAAACATTACATACAGCTAACATACAAGCTGCTAGCCAAGCAAGATTACTGTCCGCATTGCGTAGTTTTTATAGGTTTATAGCGCTGGAGCATCCCGTGGTAAACCCGCTGCTGCATATAGAACACCCGCAACTGGGTCGCTCCCTCCCTACTATTCTATCCCCCATGCAAATCGACACGATGCTAAAGACAATAGAAGATGGCACACCCATTGGCATACGCAATCGCGCTATTATAGAAACCTTGTATAGTACAGGCATGCGCGTTTCTGAATTGGTCACACTGCCCATTAGCCATATCTATTTCGAAGAAAGCTTTGTACGTATTATAGGCAAAGGCAATAAAGAACGATTGGTGCCCATTGGCGCCCCAGCACTAAAGTATATTTCCTTGTATATAAAAGATATACGTACACATAAAACCATTAAACCAGGATACCATGATTGCCTTTTTCTAAGCCGAAGAGGAAAGGGCCTAACCAGAGTAATGGTTTTCTTAATGGTACAAACAGTAGCAAGAAAGGCCGGTATCCGTGCAGAAGTGAGTCCGCATGCTTTTAGGCATGCTTTTGCTACCCATTTGCTAGAAGGAGGTGCCGATCTGCGTGCTATACAAGAAATGCTAGGACATAGCTCTATTACTACTACTGAAATATATACCCATCTAGATAAAGATTACCTTAAACAAGTGATGCAAATGTATCATCCAAGAAACCAAACGTTAGAAAGCGTATAGCGGATCGAATTATACTGTTTTTCTATTTTCGTTATGTTTTAGTAAATTCACCACTAGTTATGAACGTCCAGTATACGTAAGGCGTTCGTAGGGATGGATGGGTGAGTGGCTTAAACCAGCAGTTTGCTAAACTGCCGTACGGGTTTATTCTGTACCGGGGGTTCGAATCCCCCTCCATCCGCACATTTGTATTACCTATATAGAACTGTGTAATTATACGGGGCGTAGCGTAGCTCGGTTATCGCGTCTGCTTTGGGAGCAGAAGGTCGCAGGTTCGAATCCTGCCGCCCCGACGCACTTCTTCCCTTCCCCTTCCTTAGGATTAGGGAAAGGCGCAATAGAAAGAAAGTTGTATGGTACGGTTCCGTAGCTCAATGGATAGAGCAACTGCCTTCTAAGCAGTAGGTTGAAGGTTCGAATCCTTCCGGAATCACATTGCTCTTATTCACCTATACACTACAGCTAAAAAGCTACTAGCGCCTACGCAACATAACAAAACCCAAGCAATGTGCCTTTAAAAAAATTGTTAGCTGATTGGTTGGTAATGGGAAGCCATAAGAAAGAAAAAAATAACAGGAAAAAATATACATATGCTAAATTATATGCATAAGGGGATCATTATTTTTGGTCTATGCAAGCTTACAAAGGGTGCCTTGGATATCTTTCAAAGAAATAACTTAGTCGTTTATGGCATCCTAGAGGATACAGAAAAATGGCACCGCACAGAAATAGAAGGGGTCCCCATTTTAGGTAGTACAAATGATCCAGCGTTCTTAACGCTACTCCATGAAGCATCTCCCTTCTTCCTAGCCCATGGGGATCCTAAGAAAAGACAATATTGCTTAAACTATTTAACAAAAACAGCACAAATAAAATCAACCGCTATTTCTGCCATCCATCCCTCCGCTACTATAACCCATGCTATGCAATTGGGTGCAGGCAACTATATAGGTGCTCAGGTCTGCTTAGCAGCAGAGGTAACCATAGGAAACTATACCATCCTATATAATGGTGTTATAGTTGAACCACAAACAACTATCCATGATTGGGTAAGCATAGGTGCGGGTAGTATTATTGGGGAAGAGGTGACAATAAAAGAGCGGGTTACCATTGGAATGGGTGCTAAGATTATGCCTGGGGTAACCATAGGAGAAGCTGCTTCTATTCGTCCTGCTGCGGTTGTTACAACCAATGTAAAAAGCGGGGTGCAGCTATAAAGCTACTACTTTTATGCAGCAAGCATAGCATGATTCATACAGCATGTATGCGGTATTCTTCCTTAAGCAAAAGACAAGCAGCTGCTATAGGTACTATTATCCGGATAGCAGACTGGTATGGCATAAAATTATAGAAGAGACGGGAAATCTGGGAAGGTCAAATGGGGTTAGGATGCATTCAATAGCTATAGCATACGTATGAAAGAAAATACTTATAAGCCTATTAAAAACACAACTTTATTCGGTTGGCTAACGCAGGTTTTTCATTTGAACGTTGCTTTACGTCAACGCATTGCTACGCATTATGCCCGTCGGCTGTTGTATCTTTTGTTTTTGGGATTGTTTTATATTTGGAATGCACACTACCATGAAAAAATGATATATACCATCAACCAGCTGCAGCCTATCGTAGATGACCTTCGGGTAAAATATATGCGCCTACAATCCAACTACATGTTACACAGCAAACAATCAACCATAGCCAAACGTGTAGCACCTTTGGGTATCGTTGAAAGCAGCATACCGCCTTATATCATTACAATCAAACCCTCCGTTTTCCCTAAATGGCAGCCCCCAAAGATATAGTATTGCGTGCTAGGGTAACCCTGCTGTCAGTAGTGCTGGTTATGCTAGTTATCACAGGGAAAATAATTTATTTGCAGTTTTTACAAAAAGGTATATGGTATCATCGTGTCCAAACTACGCAATTGGCTTATAAACCTATTGCCGCATCTCGTGGAAACATTTATGCGGATGATGGCTCCCTACTGGCAACTTCTCTGCCGTTCTATACCGTTGCATTGGATCCTACTATCGTTTCAGAAGCACTCTTTCAACAAGCAATCGTGCCGCTTAGCCAAAAATTAGCTGATTTTTATGGAGACGCTCCCCCAACTTACTACAAAATGCGCATCACAGAGGCGCGTAACGCAAAACGCAAATATGTATGCCTAAATAGGAAATGCATTACCTACCAGGAGAAGAAAAAAATGTTGCAATGGCCTATTTTTAGGCAAGGAAAATTTAAAGGGGGGGTAATTTTTGAGGAACAATATAAACGTTATAACCCTTTTCAAGAATTAGCTAGAAGAACTATTGGAACCCATAAAGAAACAGCTAGCACTGGCTTAGAATATGCTTTTAATAAATGGCTCAGTGGACGCAATGGACAAGCGCTCTACCAAAAAATAACAGGCGGAAATTGGAAACCGGTGGAGGGACATACTACGGTACAGCCTATGCATGGGGGCGATATTACTACTACTATTGATATTCAATTACAGGATGTAACACACAATAGTTTGCAAACTGTCCTAGAGCAAACCAATGCCCAACATGGTTGCGCTATCGTCATGGAGGTAGCTACAGGCGCTATCAAAGCTATGGCAAATTTATCCCGCATGCCATCCGGAAAATACATAGAAGCCTATAACTATGCAGTAGGACATCAGGGTAGTATAGAGCCGGGTTCTATTTTTAAATTGGTTTCCATGCTGGCTTTATTAGAAGAAACAGGATGGGCGCTCACAGAACCTATTGATACCGGTGAGGGGAAGGTTAAATTCTATAATAGCTGGATGCGTGATGTAAAAAAAGGGGGGTATGGCCTGCTTACCCTACAGGAGTTGTTTGAAAAATCTTCTAACGTGGGCTTTGCCCTAGTTACCCAACAACAATTTGGTACAAATCCTCAGAAATTCATTAATTATATTGAACAGCTGAATCTACACCGGCCGCTAGGTATTGAATTAATGGGGGAAGGAAGGCCCTATATGGTTACCCCTAAAAGTAAATCCTGGAGCCTTATTACCCTGCCTTGGTTAAGCATTGGTTACAATATTCAACTAACCCCTCTGCAGCTCTTGGCATTGTACAATGCCGTTGCCAATAAGGGCAAAATGGTTAAACCTAGGTTGGTGCAATCTATACAAACAGCGGATGGAACCATTCAACGCACGCCCATTGTTACCTTAAAAGAGAAGATTTGTTCAGAGGAAACATTAGGTAAGCTTAAAATTATGCTAGAAGGAACCGTGGAAAGGGGCCTTGCCCAGCGCATTAAACATGGGTTTTATAAAATAGCTGGCAAAACAGGAACCGCAGAAAAATTAGTAAATGGACGCTATACCAATAATCACCTTACCTCATTTGCCGGTTATTTCCCCGCGAATAATCCCCGCTATAGTTGTATTATTATGGTAGACAGTCCCCAAGGTGAAAAAACACGCTTTGGGGCAGAAGTACCGGCCCCTATCTTTAAGGATATCGCAGATAGACTAGCAGGCAAAGACTTGCAAGCAAGAATTCCCATTAATGGTTTAGGGGGAATCCAAGCAACCAAACCGCTGCAACTTTCCAATAAGGGCGCTATCAATGAATTGGTTTTCTTATACCAATCCCTACAGCTGCCGCTCCCTACTACCCTACAGAAGGGGGTATCATGGGGAACCATAGCTGTAACTGCGGCGCATGCTACCTGTCAACCTGCTAGGGAAGTATCCTCCACTCAAGAAGTTCCTAATGTATTGCACATGCAACTACGGGATGCCCTCTTTTTACTAGAAAAGCATGGGTTAGAAGTTACCGTAGTAGGACCGATACAAGGCAATGTATGCAAACAATCGCTCCCTCCCTATCAGAAAATAGAAGCGAATCGATCTATTACTATTACCATACAATAATAACCATGAAAATATTACAAGAATTACTCGTAGGCTTAACAGTAAAAGAAGTGGTAGGCTCCACAGATAAGCCTATTGCTGCGCTCTGTTTGGATAGCCGACAGGCAATGGCCCATACCTGTTTTATTGCCCTAACAGGTACCCAAGTAGATGGCCATCAATATATATCAGTTGCTGTAGAAGCCGGTAGCACTGCCATTGTAGTTACTGTTTTACCTACTGTGCTACAGGAAGCTGTCACCTATATTGTGGTTGAGGATAGCAAACAAGCTTTAGGTAAAATGGCCGCAAATTTTTATGATCATCCTAGCAAACAATTAAAAGTAATAGCTGTTACAGGTACCAATGGCAAAACTACTATCGTACACCTATTGCATGGTATGGCCAGACAAATGAACCATAAAGCAGGTATGTTTTCAAGCATACACAATAAAATTTTGGATCAGATCTATCCGGCTAGCCATACCACACCAGATGCTTTACAGCTGCAAGCAGCGTTACAGCGAATGGTACAGGCAGGCTGTGGGTACTGCTTTATGGAAGCTAGCTCCCATGCGCTTGTACAAGAAAGATTAGCAGGTATGCATTGTACTGCTGCTATTTTTTCTAATATTACACATGAGCATCTAGACTACCATCTTGATTTTGCAGCTTATATTAAAGCTAAAAAAAAGCTTTTTGATAGGCTCCCTGCTCCAGCACTTGCGCTGGTAAATCAACAAGACCGCAATAGTGCTATTATGCTACAGAATTGTAAAGCGCAGAAATTTACCTTTTCAGTGGGCAATGCGGCAGACTTTAGCGCCAAAGTTATCACGCATACGCTACAGGGCCTAGAAATGGAAATAGCGCAACAACGGATTTGGTTTCGATTGATTGGTCTATTCAATGCAAGCAATATATTGGCGGCTTATGCTATGGCACAGCTATTAGGATGGGATAGCCAACAAAGCTTACTCGCTTTATCGGCTATTCCACCCATTTTAGGTAGGATGAATTGTATAACCAGTGGACCGCACAAGTTAAGCCAGCAGATAACCGTGCCAGAAAACGAAAAAAAGAAGCAGCATCGGAAGCAGCCCCAAGTCATTATAGACTATGCGCATACACCAGATGCATTGGCAAAAGTGATGACTACTTTGCGGTCCCTATTGCCTGCTAATGGCAGATTGTTAACTGTCATGGGCTGTGGGGGCAACCGCGACCAACAAAAAAGAGCGCTCATCGGCAAACTATTAGTGGATCATAGTGATTTAGCTATATTTACCAGTGATAATCCCCGTGAGGAAGACCTACAGGAAATTATATATGCCATGCAGCAAGGCGTACCGATAGCAGCCCGTACCAAACTGTTGATTGTAATGGACAGAACGATAGCCATTCAAACTGCTTGCCTGCTTGCCCAACCGAACGATATCGTTTTAGTAGTTGGAAAAGGACACCAGCATTATGAAGAAATCAAAGGAACAAAACATTACTTCTGTGAACCAGAAATAATTCAGCAGTTCTTCCGTGATCAAAACAGCGCGTAATAAAGGCTTCTCCATTTTTTATTGCCATACCTCATGCTTATGTTGCCATTCGCATTGATCATCGGAAAGCCGTATGAAGGAACCCGGATAACTAGGCGCCTCTGCCTTACGCCACAAATCAAAAACCGTTTACAATAGGTATTCGTTACTTATACCACGCATATAATCGAATCTGCTAATAGCCTATTGAGAAAGGCTACAAAAAATAAAAGCGTCTTCCTTAATGATATGGCTTTATACAATATTATGATTATGATTATGGAAAAACCCGGCTGGGGAAACGAATTGGCAGATGAGCCATTGACCTATGGACAACAACTTATGACAATTGCTGGCGAAATTGATTCTGAAAACAATAGGTTGTATTTAAAAGAACTATGGGATTCTCCATAACATGCTCCAAAAAGAGGGAGAGTGTTTAGGATATAAATATCCTTACTTTGTGCAGTAGTGAAGTGGCTTATCTTTTACAGTAAAAATGGACATGGATTTTATTAGGCAGATGAAATAGTTTATGAAGGTGAAAATTAATTTTTTATCATATATTCAGTAAAAAAAACAAAAAAATACCCTGCTTTTTAAATGAGCACCCCAAAAAGTAATGTTACGTTTACACTTGTTTACTTCCCTTTCCTGGCTATTGCCATTGGCTTTTTAGTATTGTACAGCTGCTTGGCATTGGTTACTGTTTATCCAAACAAACTTTATTCCGTTAAAAAAGAAGAGCTAGTTGTATTTTGGCTTACGATGGTGCTATCCGGGATGCTTATATACATATGGTTAAAACCTAGAATCGAGCTATTACATTGTAAACATTTAACTTTTTGTTTTGTTGCCTAGCTGGCTACAGGAATACCAACGCTTTTTGTTCAAAAATACTTGGTAACAGTAACAGGAAAATTAACACGGCTGGATAACATTACACTGTTTGAAAAATCGGCATCAACAAAATACTATTCGCTTGATCACTATTACATTGACAAAACGCATATAGGTTACAACATAAACATTACTACCGATATCGAAAACAAAGATTTGGATTTATGCATTTATGTAACACTTCCAATTTTTACCAGTCGGACCGATAGTGCAAAAGAAGGATCTCCCTACTGGCTTGGGAAAAAGTATACAAAAACAATCAGCAATGTGCTAAGTAAAGAGAAAAAGGAAACTGAATATAACGCATTGGTACAATCAGCACAACAGGAATTTGATAGCACTAATTTTCAAGATTTGCTATTACGATTCTTTGTGTGGAATTAAATGAAACAGACATGGCAACTTTTCAAAAAGATACCAAAACAAAAGATCCTTTCGAAGAAAAAAAAGGTAAAGGCTCTTTTCTTATTCCCAGGAAAGATTTTTTTGTAACCCCCATCATCCTCGATTTAAACATACTGCTATACCTCATAATGGTATGCAAAGGAATTGGTATTACATCGTTCAAGGCAAGAGACCTATTAAACTGGGGGGCCAATCATGGACCATCCATTGGGAATGGTCAATGGTGGCGCTTACTTACGAGTACTTTCATTCATGGCGGATCCATGCACCTTTTATGCAATATGTTATCACTATTTTCTGTTGGTGCCTTGTTAGAGCCACTACTTGGACGGTTTAAGTATGTGATTGCTTATATAGCTACCGGCATGCTTGCAAGCAGTATCAGTATGTGGTGGCACCCGGAAACCATCAGCGTTGGTGCTTCCGGCGCTATTTTCGGTTTGTATGGTGTATTAGTTACCTTACTGTTATTTAAAACATTTGATAAAGAATTGAATAAAGAACTCTTATCAAACACATTATTCTTTCTTGGGTATAACCTATTACAAGGCTCTATGGACAACTGCATAGACAATGCCGCACATATTGGCGGTTTACTAACCGGTTGCATAATTGGATGGCCGTTAGGTATTTCGCTAAAAAAAAGAAACCTGAAGGAAAATCACCAGTAAAATGGGATTCTCATGGAATTCTCCAGGAGAAAACGTTTAGGATATAAAATATACTTAACTTTATGCAGCAGCGAAGTAGTACCACAACAAAAGATCCTCCTCGAAGAAAAAAAGCATAGGCTCTTTTCTTATTCCGCAATCAGCGTTGGTAGCTTCATAGACAGCTAAATAAACAATGCCGCACATATTAGCGGCTTACTAAACGGTTGCATAATTGGATGGCTGTTTAACTATTCCTTGGTAGCAATGTCACAAGGAACAACCTGTTTTTGTTCGGTATCGAGCGGATCGATGCTAATTAATAGTCGTACAGCTGCTATATATCTTTTAAATGCCTACCTTTAAAGTGTATGCATTAGTATATTATTGCATTAGTATATTATTGCATTAGTATATTATTGCATTAGTATATTATTGCATTAGTATATTATTGCATTAGTATATTATTGCATTAGTATATTATTGCATTAGTATATTATTGCATTAGTTGGGAAATAAGTAATAAATTGCGTTATCTTCAATGGTGTATAGAATACGCTGCTTAATTGGGCAGTGCTAAGCAACCTGTATAAATAAATAAAATATAAATCACTGTTTCAAATGAAATTCCTATATCAGATAGCCAGTGTGCTCTTGATAAGTATACTGGCATGCACGAGTTGCCCCTATAAAGCTCAAGCAAATCAAGACGAAAGTCTCTATAAAATAGGTGTAAATCTTGGTATCAGTAGCACCTCTTTTCGAAATTGTTGGACATCCTTAGAGCCAAAGCACTTTGAACTAGGAGGAAAGGTAGAAAAGGGCAATTTCTTTGGAAAACCAAAATGCTTCGGTATGGTCCGTACGGAAATTGGCGTCGGTTACCTTGGTACGGAAATAGGTGTGGGTTACTTATGTCAAGGAGGGATTCTAAATATAACACAGCAGCCAGGCGAACACTACTTAAAGATTACCCGCCATACCATAACGATACCGATAGGCGTTTGTATATATCCATTAAAGCTCGAAAGAGATAAGGCTATTTGGAAAATAGCTGGTGGTTTAGCTTTGAATTTATTTCCTAAAACAACTTGGATGGTCAAAAAGCCTGGTCAGGCTTCAGAAAAAGAAATGAATCCTTCTGATGAAGTAAAAACCTTATTGAATATAACAGATGTAGCCTTGTATCTCGGTACAGGTTATGAATGGGCTTGTGGATTCTCTATAGATATGAAGGCCGCCATAGGATTAAAGAGTCTGTTCCGTACAAAACATTATAAAGTTGATGCATTCAATAGTTCAGCCTTGGATAAGGCAAATCAGGCATACACAAAACTTCATTATAAATGTAATCAGATGAGCCAATACTATTTTACTGTTGCGTTAGGTTATAGTTTACACAAGGCGTGGAAGTAGGTGACCAAAGTCAAGAATTCTTTTGAAAGGGTCTAGGCTTTCGATTTTAAAACATACTGTTATATTTCATAATGGTATGCAGAAGGCTTGGTATTATGTCGTTCAAGAAAGGAGAGACTTATTGAACTGGAAGGCACTCATGGGCCATCCAGTGGTAATGGTCCATGGCGGCGAGGTAGATGAAACGTGCAAAAGCTAAAAATAATTAGGTTGTTTTTTAGCTTTTTGGTTGAGGATATCGATCCACATTCTATACCTTATGTTACTATATTGATCATTTTTCTAGGGATGATTATTACCTTTTTAACTGTTTTCCCAGAAAGCCATTTTTGAATTACTGCATCCATTAATACTGCTCTTTCTATTATTGTATCCGGTGTAGGGCAATCAAAAATAATTTTAGTACGTATTTTGCCATTAATAGCAACAGGATAGGCATAATTTGTTTCTACTAAAGAATCCTTATCCCAATCTGGAAAGGGAAATGTTTTAATAACTTCTTCTTTTCCAATACTTTCCCATAACTCAGTAGCAATATAAGGCGCAAAAGGCTCCAAAAGTAAAATAAAATTTTCTACAATAGATTTTTCTACTTTTTTGTGTGCGGACAGCTTATTCAAACAAATCATTAAACTACTTATAGCCGTATTGAATGAGTACCTCTGAATGGCTTCAGTTACTTTTTGAATAGTTTGATGCATGGTTTTAGTTATCTCCTTAGCATTGATACACTCAGTAGTAGTCCAACTATCTTGTGCATAGTGTACAAAACGCCATACTTTATGGAGAAATCGACTACATCCTTCTATCCCAGCCAAATCCCATGGTTTTGATTCTTCTAACGGTCCCAAAAACATCAAATAAAGTCGTAAAGCATCTGCTCCATATTGGGCAATAACACGCTCCTGATTGACTACATTGTGTTTAGATTTGGACATTTTTTCCATCTTACTACCACATATATATTTACCGTCTTCCAAAATGAAAGTAGCATCTGCAAACTCAGGACGCCATTTTTTTAATGCTTCAATGTCCAAAATATGATTGTATACGAACTTTATAGGGACATGGATACCAACTACATCATAGGACTCTTTTAAATGAAAGCTTACAAATTCATTTTTATCTTTTATCCTATAAGCCAATGCAGATAAATTCAGAATCATGCCCTGATGAAATAATTTGTCGAATGGCTCCTTCCTACGAATATGTCCCAAATCATAGAGTACTTTGGTCCAGAAACGTGCATAAAGCAGATGAGCTGTTGCATGCTCTGCGCCACCTATATAGCAATCTACAGGGCTCCAATATTCCTCTTCTGCTTTACTTACAAGATCATTTGCATTATAGGCATCCATATAACGCAAGAAATACCAACTAGACCCTGCCCACCCTGGCATGGTTGTTAGCTCTAAAGGATATCCTTCTGGTGTGGTCCAGTTTAAAGCATTGCTTAAGGGTGGTTCTCCAGATTTATTAGGCTGATAACTACTTACTTCTGGTAAAACCAATGGTAATTGATCTTCCGAAAGTGCATAAGGCAATCCATCTTCCTTGTAATATATTGGAAAAGGTTCTCCCCAGTAGCGCTGTCTACTAAAAATAGGATCACGAACTTTATAATTGATCTTATATTTTCCTATTTTCTTTCTTACAAGTTCCTGTATAATGCTTGCAAAAGCCATTGGAACAGATAGCCCATTTAAGAAACTAGCGTTAATCAATTTACCCTCTGTTCCTTCATAAGGCTCACTTTCTAGTGGGTTATCACTTTTTATAACAGGTAGGGATGGCAACTTAAAAGATTGTGCAAAAAGATAATCTTGTCTGCTATGTGCAGGAACACCCATTATAGCAGCAGTTCCATAGTTAGGGAGTACATAATCTGCTACCCATATGGGGAGCCTAGCTCCTGTAAATGGATGAATCGCATAAGCGGACAGAAACATACCACTTAAAGAGGTGGGGGCTGCTAGTCGGTTTCGATCGGATTGATTTCTAGCTTTATGGATATAATCGATAAGTAGGGTATCTCCTGTTGTATTGGCTATAAAGCTTGTAAAAGGATGTTCAGGCGCTAGTGCAATAAAACAGGCTCCAAAAATGGTTTCAGGTCGTGTAGTAAATACTTTAATGGTTTGATTGGATGCTCCTTGTACATTAAAAGTAATTTCTGCCCCTTCAGAACGACCAATCCAATTGCGTTGCATTTCTTTAGTGGGAAGAGGCCAATCTAGGCTGCTTAAATCTTCCAGGAGCCGCTCTGCATAAGCAGTCATTCGTAAACTCCACTGTTTCATTTTCTTTCTGGTAACGGGGTAACCTCCTATTTCAGAAAACCCATTTTTTACCTCTTCATTGGCTAGAACAGTTCCCAATGTCTCGCACCAATTTACCATGCTATACTTCAAGTAAGCCAACCGATAGTGCAATAATTTTGCTTGTTGTTCTGATGCTGTAAAAGCATTCCACTCTTGAGCTGAGAAAAGAGGCGTATCTTCATCACAAGCAGCTTCTACAGTATGATTACCATTGCTTGTAAAAGCTTGTAGCAAAGTTTCTATAGGCTCAGCTTTTTGCGTGGTATTATTATACCAAGCGTTGAATAGTTGTAAAAATATCCACTGTGTCCATTTATAATAAGTTGGTTCACTGGTATTTATTTGTCTATCCCAATCAAAATCTAGGCCCATTTGTCGGAACTGCCTTTTGTATTTGCTTATATTCTTTTCTGTAGTAATGGCAGGATGTTGCCCTGTTTGAATGGCATATTGCTCAGCAGGAAGACCAAAGGAATCAAACCCCATGGGATTCATAACATGATACCCCTTATGTTTATAGTAACGGGCTATGATATCTGAAGCTACATAACCGGTATAATGCCCAATATGAAGTCCAGATCCTGAAGGGTAAGGAAACATGTTTAAGACATAATACTTGCGTGCATAGTGGGAAGGCTCATGTGGTATGGTTTCTTGCTGTTTTTGCCATATACTTTGCCACTTTTCTTCTATTAAAGTAAAATTATAAGCCCGCATAGCTAATTTTTTCTTGGCACAATTATTAAACTTCTTTTGAAGCATACATTTATAATTCTAGATTGTAAATACCAGCAATCAAATCGAACTATAAACCAAAACGCTCAATGGCGTCAACTTAAGGAAATTGTCTTAACAAGATGAGTCTTTTTAATAGAAAAATAAAATTTTATAAAAGAAGGAATGACTTATCTTATTGTTACTAAAATGTATTTAACACTACAAAAATAATATTTTAGAACCATTAACTTACAAAAAACGTATAAACTAAGAATGTATTTGTATACTACAACTTGGACCATGTTCTATTGCAATGGCTTTGTTTAAAGTGGAATAATCCTTTGAAACTTTTAATTGATCTGTATACAACTTGGCCCAATAGTATAAGGCTCGCTTATCATAATCTGCTTCATCTGTGATTTGAATCTCTATATTAAACCTTTTCCCCGTTTCTCCTACTGCTTTTATATCTAGTATGGATAGCTTTGCACCTCTAAAATCTTTTGGATTATAAGGGTTTAATAGCGTAACATCTACCACTTGATCTTCTGGAGAAACAGTAGCATTTATTAAGGAAATCAGTAGGTCCTTATTTTCTTCTACGCCAAATATTTTTTTGAAGGCCAAGTCAACCTTTGGGGTAATTTTTTCCATACCTTATCCTATTTTTTAGTCCTAATATAAGCACAATGCACACTGCAAGATACATAGTTTTTGAAAAAATGAGTCAAAACCGCTGCGTTACGCTACGTCCTTGACAGATAAAACATGATTTTTTAGCACTTCACTTGATGGCATGATAGCCTAAAAATTAGCTTTATAAAGCGTATAGAATAAAAAAGTATTTTCTTACGACCCTGCTGGATAGGTTAGCTTTATGATAAATAAGAGGGAACAATGATAGCCATTCCTAATTAGAAATCTTTTTCCTTTATAAGATCCTGGATATGAGAAGAAGGAAAGCCAGTAAGCAGAACAATATCTTCCATAGGGTAACCTTTGAGAAGCATAGCCTTAGCTATTGCTAGCTTGCCTTTTTGCATGCCTTGCTCTTCCCCTATGCGCATGCCTTTCTCTTCCCCTATGCGCATACCTTGCTCTTCCCCTATGCGCATACCTTGCTCTTCCCCTATGCGCATGCCTTCCCTTCTAGCTTTTTCTAGTGTATTAGCCTCTATTCTAAGCCATTTTAAGTGGTCTTCATAGGCCATTCTTTCCTCATCCGTAAAGTTCATCGTATCTAAAACATGCAACGCCTTTTTTAGGCTGTTATTCGCTAACGGTTGAGGTAAGTTGTCTTTGTTAAGTAACTCATGGCGGGTCAAAAAAGCAGTCCAAATATCTAACGAATTTTTTACCTTCTTTAATAAACTATCTAAATCTTCCTTGGGATCTTTACTGAACTTAATCAACTCTATAGTATGCAACTCTAAATCCCTAAAGTAGGGTAAACCACTCTCTTTTTCTGTGATATGAAATACATTATGATACTTACTACTGTCTGTTATAGAAATAAAATTTAGAATATGAATTCCTATGGCTTTGTTTAAAGTGGAATAATCCTCTGAAACTTTTAATTGATCTGTATACAACTTGGCCCAATAGTATAAGGCTCGCTTATCATAATCTGCTTCATCTGTGATTTGAATCTCTATATTAAACCTTTTCCCCGTTTCTCCTACTGCTTTTATATCTAGTATGGATAGCTTTGCACCTCTAAAATCTTTTGGATTATAAGGGTTTAATAGCGTAACATCTACCACTTGATCTTCTGGAGAAACAGTAGCATTTATTAAGGAAATCAGCAGGTCCTTATTTTCTTCTACGCCAAATATTTTTTTGAAGGCCAAGTCAACCTTTGGGGTAATTTTTTCCATACCTTATCCTATTTTTTAGTCCTAATATAAGCGCAATGCACACTGCAAGATACATAGCTTTTGAAAAACTGAGTCAGAACCGCTTCGTTACGCTACGTCCTTGACAGATAAAACATGGTTATTTTAACACTTCACCTGATGGTATGATAACCTAAAATTAGCTTTACAAAGCGTATAGAATAAAAAAGTATTTTCTTACGACCCTGCTGGGTAGGTTAGCTTTATGATAAATAAGAGGGAACAATAATAGCCATTCCTAATTAGAAACCTTTTTCCTTTATAAGATCCTGGATATGAGAAGAAGGAAAGCCAGTAAGCAGAACAATATCTTCCATAGGGTAACCTTTGAGAAGCATAGCCTTAGCTATTGCTAGCTTGCCCTTTTGCATACCTTGCTCTTCCCCTATGCGCATGCCTTGCTCTTCCCCTATGCGCATACCTTGCTCTTCCCCTATGCGCATGCCTTCCCTTCTAGCTTTTTCTAGTGTATTAGCCTCTATTCTAAGCCATTTTAAGTGGTCTTCATAGGCCATTCTTTCCTCATCCGTAAAGTTCATCGTATCTAAAACATGCAACGCCTTTTTTAGGCTGTTATTCGCTAACGGTTGAGGTAAGTTGTCTTTGTTAAGTAACTCATGGCGGGTCAAAAAAGCAGTCCAAATATCTAACGAATTTTTTACCTTCTTTAATAAACTATCTAAATCTTCCTTGGGATCTTTACTGAACTTAATCAACTCTATAGTATGCAACTCTAAATCCCTAAAGTAGGGTAAACCACTCTCTTTTTCTGTGATATGAAATACATTATGATACTTACTACTGTCTGTTATAGAAATAAAATTTAGAATATGAATTCCTATGGCTTTGTTTAAAGTGGAATAATCCTCTGAAACTTTTAATTGATCTGTATACAACTTGGCCCAATAGTATAAGGCTCGCTTATCATAATCTGCTTCATCTGTGATTTGAATCTCTATATTAAACCTTTTCCCCGTTTCTCCTACTGCTTTTATATCTAGTATGGATAGCTTTGCACCTCTAAAATCTTTTGGATTATAAGGGTTTAATAGCGTAACATCTACCACTTGATCTTCTGGAGAAACAGTAGCATTTATTAAGGAAATCAGTAGGTCCTTATTTTCTTCTACGCCAAATATTTTTTTGAAGGCCAAGTCAACCTTTGGGGTAATTTTTTCCATACCTTATCCTATTTTTTAGTCCTAATATAAGCGCAATGCACACTGCAAGATACATAGCTTTTGAAAAACTGAGTCGGAACCGCTTCGTTACGCTACGTCCTTGACAGATAAAACATGGTTTTTTTAACACTTCACCTGATGGTATGATAGCCTAAAATTAGCTTTACAAAGCGTATATACAATACAATAAAAATAATATTTTCTTACGACCCTGCTGGGTAGGTTAGCTTTATGATAAATAAGAGGGAACAATAATAGCCATTCCTAATTAGAAACCTTTTTCCTTTATAAGATCCTGGATATGAGAAGAAGGAAAGCCAGTAAGCAGAACAATATCTTCCATAGGGTAACCTTTGAGAAGCATAGCCTTAGCTATTGCTAGCTTGCCCTTTTGCATGCCTTGCTCTTCCCCTATGCGCATGCCTTGCTTTTCTCCTATTTGCATGCCTTCCCTTCTAGCTTTTTCTAGTGTATTAGCCTCTATTCTAAGCCATTTTAAGTGGTCTTCATAGGCCATTCTTTCCTCATCCGTAAAGTTCATCGTATCTAAAACATGCAACGCCTTTTTTAGGCTGTTATTCGCTAACGGTTGAGGTAAGTTGTCTTTGTTAAGTAACTCATGGCGGGTCAAAAAAGCAGTCCAAATATCTAACGAATTTTTTACCTTCTTTAATAAACTATCTAAATCTTCCTTGGGATCTTTACTGAACTTAATCAGCTCTATAGTATGCAACTCTAAATCCCTAAAGTAGGGTAAACCACTCTCTTTTTCTGTGATATGGAATACATTATGATACTTACTACTGTCTGTTATAGAAATAAAATTTAGAATATGAATTCCTATGGCTTTGTTTAAAGTGGAATAATCCTCTGAAACTTTTAATTGATCTGTATACAACTTGGCCCAATAGTATAAGGCTCGCTTATCATAATCTGCTTCATCTGTGATTTGAATCTCTATATTAAACCTTTTCCCCGTTTCTCCTACTGCTTTTATATCTAGTATGGATAGCTTTGCACCTCTAAAATCTTTTGGATTATAAGGGTTTAATAGCGTAACATCTACCACTTGATCTTCTGGAGAAACAGTAGCATTTATTAAGGAAATCAGTAGGTCCTTATTTTCTTCTACGCCAAATATTTTTTTGAAGGCCAAGTCAACCTTTGGGGTAATTTTTTCCATACCTTATCCTATTTTTTAGTCCTAATATAAGCGCAATGCACACTGCAAGATACATAGCTTTTGAAAAAATGAGTCAAAACCGCTGCGTTACGCTACGTCCTTGACAGATAAAACATGATTTTTTAGCACTTCACCTGATGGCATGATAGCCTAAAAATTAGCTTTATAAAGCGTATAGAATAAAAAAGTATTTTCTTACGACCCTGCTGGGTAGGTTAGCTTTATGATAAATAAGGGGGAACAATGATAGCCATTCCTAATTAGAAATCTTTTTCCTTTATAAGATCCTGGATATGAGAAGAAGGAAAGCCAGTAAGCAGAACAATATCTTCCATAGGGTAACCTTTGAGAAGCATAGCCTTAGCTATTGCTAGCTTGCCTATTTGCATGCCTTCCCTTCTAGCTTTTTCTAGTGTATTAGCCTCTATTCTAAGCCATTTTAAGTGGTCTTCATAGGCCATTCTTTCCTCATCCGTAAAGTTCATCGTATCTAAAACATGCAACGCCTTTTTTAGGCTGTTATTCGCTAACGGTTGAGGTAAGTTGTCTTTGTTAAGTAACTCATGGCGGGTCAAAAAAGCAGTCCAAATATCTAACGAATTTTTTACCTTCTTTAATAAACTATCTAAATCTTCCTTGGGATCTTTACTGAACTTAATCAGCTCTATAGTATGCAACTCTAAATCCCTAAAGTAGGGTAAACCACTCTCTTTTTCTGTGATATGGAATACATTATGATACTTACTACTGTCTGTTATAGAAATAAAATTTAGAATATGAATTCCTATGGCTTTGTTTAAAGTGGAATAATCCTCTGAAACTTTTAATTGATCTGTATACAACTTGGCCCAATAGTATAAGGCTCGCTTATCATAATCTGCTTCATCTGTGATTTGAATCTCTATATTAAACCTTTTCCCCGTTTCTCCTACTGCTTTTATATCTAGTATGGATAGCTTTGCACCTCTAAAATCTTTTGGATTATAAGGGTTTAATAGCGTAACATCTACCACTTGATCTTCTGGAGAAACAGTAGCATTTATTAAGGAAATCAGCAGGTCCTTATTTTCTTCTACGCCAAATATTTTTTTGAAGGCCAAGTCAACCTTTGGGGTAATTTTTTCCATACCTTATCCTATTTTTTAGTCCTAATATAAGCGCAATGCACACTGCAAGATACATAGCTTTTGAAAAAATGAGTCAGAAGCGCTCCGTTACGCTACGTCCTTGACAGATAAAACATGGCATTGTTTCTAGCTATTTCACTTGATGGCATGATAGCCTAAAAATTAGCTTTACAAAGCGTATATACAATACAATAGGATAAAAAATAATATTTTCTTACAATGTTGCTTAGCAGGTTGTTTTGTTTCCTATTTTGCTACTTTACTGGTTACTTTTTTGCCCGCATCATATGCTTTGCTGGCTACTTTTTTACCCGCATCATATGCTTTAGGGACCACTTTTTTAGCAAGCATTTTCAATCTTTGCCACCAACTAAGCTGATCCTTTATTTTACTCAAGGCAAGCTTACCAGCAAGGGCAACTGCTCCAACGCCCCCTGCAGCTGCAAGGCCAGCCGCTCCAACCGTTTTTAATTTTCGCAAGCTATCTAATTTCCCAGAACTACCACCAATCCCAATTTTGTTAGAGCTGTGTATCATTTTGCTGCGGTCACTGTCTAATTTTACACCACTAGCTTTATTGCCCTTCCCACTCATATCTCCTCCACCTATAGCTTTATTGCCCTTTCCACTCATATCTCCCCCACCTATAGCTTTATTGCCCTTTCCACTCATATCTCCCCCACCTATGCCTGCTTCACCAGCTGCATTTTTTCCTATAGACGCCGTTGATCCATCCCCTGCGCCCATACCGGAACCTACCACTGAACTACTTCCCGCTTGGTAAGGGGTATCAGGTCCACCATCATAAGCACCTACTGGCGCACCACTATAAGCACCATCCATGCCATCAGGCGTTGACGCAAAAACAGCCTCATTAGACTTAGCTGAATGCGCTATTCCAGCAGGCGCTTGAACCATTTTACCTTGCAGCGGTACATAAGTACTATCTACGCCAACAGCTGTTTTCCCACTTCCTGAAGGTACGATTTCTTCTAATACCGCTATATGTGCTTCAGCTCTTAGCAACATACCATCCACTTGAAAGCGCGTATAGCTGATATCCAACTCCACAAGCCTTCCCTTAAAGTCAACCTCCCCCCAGATTATCCGAATATAATTCGGACCATTTCCTCCCTTCGTAGGCACATTGTATACGATATCCTGTAGCTGCTTTACTTGCTCCATAACAGAGAGATCATTACTGCCAGGAATGATCCCCGTATTATCAAATAAAAGACTAAAAGAAAGCAGCTTAGGAGGTGAATCACGGTAATACATCAAATGGGTACCAGACATCCCCTGAGGAATATGATACGCTATGCCACTCTTAATAATTAAATGCTCTGGATTAATAGAAGTATTAAACTCCCCTGTAAAAGAGGAAAACTTATTATCTCTACACGCCTTAATGGCTAACTTACTAACCTTACTCATAGTGTAAACCCGGCATTAAATTAAATAGGTGCCACCAATAATCAGCTAAACGGAACAAACGAAAATTAATCCGCCCACTCTACCGTACTTCACGCTCTTCTAACAGATATAAGCAGTCTTGTATCAGATCTAATTTTTGCTGCTCCGAAACTAAATGTCCCGACCTGTGCACAGCTGACTCCTCCTGCTTATTTGTTTCACAAACCTTAACCCGAATTACCAGCTCATTAATCTTAATAGGCATAATCTATATTTATTAACAATAAGGATCCATACTAGGGAAGTTGTTATTTGGTACGTGCTAGCCTGGAATAACCTATGGTAATGGTTTCTGCAACACAATTATTTACCTGATTATTTGAATGAAAAGGCGTAATACCTATTCCTTTCGGGTAGATATCCTCTATGGTCCATTGGGCTAAGATTTTAGCCTCCCTACTCAATACGAGAATATGTGCTTGTGTTAGTTTAAAGTTGCCCCTATCAAGGGCCTCTTCACACCAAACCGTAATTTTAGTTTTACCTTCTACTAACGGCCTGATTAAAACTAAATCAGTGGTTTCACATGCCTCAGATCTGTAGTAAGGCCTATTAGTTCCCCCCGGCAGATAAGGCTCTACCCTTAAAAAATGATTCAACCCTTCCACACTGTAAAAATATTCAGGAGAACTCCCATCCGTTATACCTAATACTTCTACCTGAAAAGAACAGGTATAAATCAAATTAACATTAGCCATACCTTTACAACCACTTACCCTTAACTACAAAATTATTTTAAGAACTTGGATCTATACCCTGTAGCGTAAAACGAATACGAATAGGCCCCATCTCACCTTGTGCTTCGTACTTACGATTTAAAAACAATTCTACCTGCTGCACGATAACATCATTGATGGTTATTTTTTTATCTATGGAGCCATCTTTTTTATGCGAACAAAAGGTAAATGGTTCTGCTTTATATGTATCTGTATGTACCTCTTGAACCAGTTCATAAGCTTTTACCAATAAATCCTTTCCTGTCATAAGCGGAAAAAAATCCACTGTAAAGCTTACAATTCCTTGAACAAGGTGCTGATTCTGAAAAACAGGTGCTTTCGAGGCTGTATTATATACCATCGCTCTAGTAGATTTTTTACTATTGGGCCAAGGCGCATCCAGTAACCTGGCAGTTTTATTGTCAAAACCTGCTTTTGTAAAAATAGAATAATCAATTGTTGTTCTCCGTATCATATGCTTAAGATTCTAAGTAAGAGGATCTAATAACTAACTAAATAAATAAATGTCATCGTTCCACATCAAAAATTATTTCTTTATAGTAAAACTTATTGGATCATAGATCTCAATCTCAGCTGTTACTTCTTGGAAAGCAGTTTCTTCATTTACTGTGCTGCTTATTTCACTAACATAACCATCAAATTGTATATGTGTAAAAGGCTTATCATCATTGGTAGCAAATGTAAAGAGCATACTTTCTGTATATTTTTTAGGATCATTCTCTCCTGTTTCCTTTAAAGCCTTTTCCAATTTTTCTATATCATCATCAAACTTTTTGTCAGGCGTCTTAAGTACAGACACCTTAATATCACCTGATTGTATAAGTTCTCCCCCCTTACGTATATCATAAACAGAAATACCCTTTGCGTTCAATGATTCCACATAGTGGCACCCATTTTTTATGGTAATAGCTACCTGATAATCTGTTATATTTACTGCCTTAGAGCCCAAATTAAAATGAACAATAGCAGGTACTAATAAGTTTTCCGCCATAATGGTTGCTTAAATTTTTTAGAAAGATTATAACTCAAATGAGGGGGGCGTACCCCCCCCCTTGTAACATGAGCTGTTTAGGAAGGAATGCCTTACCCATCCGCACCCATTTTTTGCTCAAAGGTAATCACAATAAATTCAGCGGGTCTAGGCGCTGCTACTTTAACTGAAATACGCATAATACCTTCATTAACATCATCCTGCGTCATGGTTTCTCCCAACCCGCAAAGTACGGTAAAGGCTTCACCAGGACTTGTACCTACCAAAGCCCCCTGCCTCCAAAGATTGGTTAAAAAATTAGATATCATACCCTGCACAACTGCCCAAGTAACCGGAACATTGGGTCTAAATACAACCGAAAAAGCAGCATTCTTAATGGATTGCTCAATCAGGATAAACAACCGCCTTACATTGATATAGCGCCACTCTGGGCTGTTCCCAGCTAATGTCCGCGCTCCCCAAACTACAGCAGCACCCGCTCCCTTAAACGTACGAATGGCATTAATAGATTTACCACTAATCCCATCTACATTAAGTGCTTCCTGCTCTTCATGTGTAATTTTAACCACTGGCGCAAGTACAGAATTTAAGTTCTGATTAGCAGGGGCAATCCATACACCTCTGGCCTTATCTGTTCGGGTATACAGGCCTGCCATGGCTGGAGCTGATGGAAGTATGTTTAAACGATCCGCAATCGTCTTACGCAGTAACTTATATTCCTTACTTGTATTTTTTAAACCAGCATCCCAATATAGTTTTTCTTTATCCGTAGTGGCATTTACTAAATTAGCAAGCATGGTTTGCTGCTCCCCCTGTAAAACATTTTTGAGCGATGCAAGATCAAAATTTCGATAATCAATGCTGTTCAATGGAATAATATTGGTCCTCAACCATGGATAATAAGCAGCCCCATAGCTTAAATTATCTAGCCCAATATATTCACGAAATCTATTTACATATTTATTTTTATCTTCAATAGACCACTCATGGTTGCCACCCCATATATCAAATAACGCCACCTTATTAAGATATTTGCCACAATGTGCTAGAGCATAAGTCTGAACGGAATAGTAGGAAGCATCTTCCTCTTCTAATAATAAGGAATCTGGCATCAGTAACATAGTGGGGACTTCCTCTCCAGCTAATGCATCTATCCCTTGTTTAAACACTTCTGCACTAATATCTACCGGATTCGTCTCCGAACCATATTGACCAATGGATACAATAAAACAATCCGCTCCCCCATTGTCAAAGAAAAGCTTTAAACTATTGTAAAGATAGAAAGTAGAATGAGGGCTCTGCTCTAATACATAGGATTTACCGTTCATTACTAAATCTTTCTCACCATCACTTACCTCTTTAACCGTATATATTGGAACGATTGGCCCCCCAAAAAATAATTCATATTCCGAAAGCGAAGAAATCTGAACCGGTTTCATATGAAAAGACCTGCCATTAATTTCAGCTCTTTCTGTGAAACCTATAAAAGCAGGAACTGCAGTTGATACTTGAACCACAGCGTTGGCACCCGTATCCTTCTCGACGATGTACACGCCGGGAGTTTTTAAATTTTCCGCCATCTTATTTTATTTTTAAATTACTGATATATAAATGAATTAAAACTAAACATATACAACTATATCGCTATAGAGTTTCTTCTTATTGGTTCTCCCCCTTGTAAGCGTACCGGGGGTAGGATAGGGTAATTTTGCTACTACAATCGTTTCATTTTTTTTATCACGCTTGCACAATGCAAAGGAATGCGCATAGTGATCATATAGTTCTATAGGTGCCTTAGATTCTGTCCAATAGGTATGGAGACGTTCTGGGACATGCTGTACAGCAGCAAAAGAAGCTGAAGTTCCGTTCGCTACTATAGACAGCTCTCCCGTCAACTGCTGCGTCATATCTACAAAATAATACCTCCAGAAAGTAGCACGGTTCTTAACTTGAATGGGATAGGTTATAGGCAGATCCTGCTGTTTGGATACCGTAGCACTCCAGTAAGAAAAATCAATGTCAATCACACCCCATACCGCGTTACCTGGCTGGATAAGCGCTTCATGGGCTAACGCTTGTACTTCAAGCAAATCTGTAGGGCCTATAAAAGTTTTGCTGTGCAACAGATGATCCTTATGGGGATGCCGATTATGTAAATAATAAACTGTTCCAGTGGGATGCCCTATCTCTAACTCGGAAAGATTCAAAAGCTGACTGTTTTGCAAAGTTACGATAAAAGAAATGGTTAACCCCTCCACCTTCTTTTTAAAAAGCTCCAAGGGATCATCATAATGCTGAGCAAGCCATACGAGTACAATTCTACTCCCATAACGCAATAAACGAATGTTCCGCTTTTCCATCCAGGAAATGGTTGAGGCCGTTGGTTGAATGGAAAAATCATGGCCAAGATCATGGGACTTATAGTAGCTATTCGTAAGGACTATTTGAAATATTTTCATGAAAAACGACATATCCCCTTACCTTTTAAGTATTTCAAACGAGGATACTATCTGTGTGCCCATGGTCGTATCTTCTATAAACACTAACCCAACCTTATAGAGCAAGGAAGGTGCATAAGGAAGCTGTAAACCACTCCAGAGCATAGATCGTTCTGTAGACGTTAACCGAACCAGCTCAACAGAAAAATTTTCTATCCCCATCTGCTGTAAAATAGGTGTGTTACAGCCATCAAAATAAGGCTTATGTTGAAAAAAAGCAGCCACATAAGCAAGCAATTCTAAATTTTTTAACAAGTCGACCTCTTTATAAGCAATAGAAAATAAAAAATAAAGACTAAATGCGCTGGGTTGCTTGCGAACAATGAAACTATCCCCCTGTGGAACATACTCATGCGGACTGCTGCGCAATTCCACAGGAACAATATCTACCAGCCGCATCCTAATGGGTTTGGCTTCTTTATGCTCCCCTGCAGCATTGCTTACAATGGCTCCTACAACAGCTGCCTCTTTTATGGATAGCTTAGCTTGAATGTAGCGATTTAATTCAGCTAATAAAACAGCTGTACAATGGTGTAGCATTTTCTATATTAATTTGGTTAACAATACTTTTATCTCTTTCACTTCTTGAAAATAAAAAGTCTATTACAACCCCCATAGAAAAAAGAGCCCACGACAAAAATTATAATACGCACAGAACCTGCCTACTGAATGGAAGACATACCTCACCCGCCCGATCCTAATTACATACTTGTAATTGATTATCAACAAGAGAACTTATCTTATCTTACCCTACATTCTCCTCCACCCCTGAATTAGATTATAATCAATTATTGATATAAAAACAAATTCTTACACATTTTTTCGTACTACGCGCCTCAAGGATAGGCAACCTATAGCAGGAACCTGCCTTTTTTTAAGTAAACGTGCAATCCTTACGAAAATAATTCGTACAGGAGAAGGAAGGAAAGAAGTGTTCTTTTTATCAGCAGCAATGGATACTGGCCATAGCACAGTAAATGGTTACCGACAACAAAGATTCTGCGCACAGAGTAATAAAAACCCATACATCTAGCCATATAGCGCCGATCGGGCAATACTTTTTTAGTACCACTAGCAGGCTGTCTTTACAGGAGAAGGAAAGTTTTATACATAATGATAAGATGAGGAAATGGCATAGCTTAACTCAATGAGTGGATTCCACCGGTGCACAAACTACCTTAACTTGGTCACGTGCAATGGACACAAAACCATGCTGTATGGAAAAGGAATAGAGATTACCCTCTTTTGCATAGGTAATATTACCCCTCATTAAGCTGCTTACCATAGGCCCATGACCAGCAAGAATTTGAAAAGGGGCTACCGTACCCGGAAGACCTACACTTTGAACTGTTCCATTAAAAACTATCTGACTAGCTGTAAGAATAGATAAATGCATATGCTTTATGGAAGAATTTCTTTCTATTGCCTGTCCTACCTAGCACCAAGTGGCATATCCTCAAACCGCTTGCCCCCTCAAACCGCTTGCCCCCTCAAACCGCTTGCTCCCTCAAACCGCTTGCTCCCTCAAACCGCTTGCTCCCTTAAACCGCTTGCTCCCTTAAACCGCTTGCTCCCTTAAACCGCTTGCTCCCTTAAACCGCTTGCTCCCTTAAACCGCTTGCTCCCTTAAACCGCTTGCTCCCTTAAACCGCTTGCTCCCTTAAACCGCTTGCTCCCTTAAACCGTTTGTCCCCTCAAACCGCTTGTCCCCTTGATCCACTTCTCCTCTTGTAAACTTAAAGCAGATAGCCTGTAACGCTTCAAATGGGTTCAACCACCTTGCCAGAAGTATCCTCTAATAAAAATAGAAAAAAAATGATTTTTCAACAATTCGTTTGGTTATGCCCAAAACTTTGGCGCATGGCTTCTATTTCTACACATTTTATAACAGGCTTAAACATAAGCCGTTTAATAGCCGCTTTACGTTGGGCCGCTCTGACTTTATTTTTTCTTGCTTTACGTTGTAACCGAACAGGCATAGTAATGTAATTAAAAAATTTAAATTGACATGTAGGCCCTGCAGGATTCGAACCTGCGACCCTCTGTGTGTAAGACAGATGCTCTGACCAGCTGAGCTAAAGACCCAAAAAGATAAAGGTGAATATAATCATTATTTTTTAACTTTTATCTATGCCTCCCTACCATAGGCTACTTACAATAGCTATTTCCCTCTGTAAATCTCCTCATATGCCTACATTCAATAGAATAAGGGCAAGTCATACACAATGGGTTTTAAAAATAGACCTGCCTTACGCTTAACAGCAACGCTTATGTTACCTATTCAACTACTAAAACTGCATAAGCATACCGTGCTACCCACAACGATAACTTTTCTAGTAGAAGATAGCAACCAACTAGGCTTGCCCAAGCATACACCTCTTATGCCAACTGAATGCAGAAGTTAGGAAACATTTTTTTTTCCATGGCAGCTATGGTGAGTTGCTGCAGCTGTTGTTCGAGCGGGCTCAACGGATCATAGTACTTACGTGCATTACCCGTTAACACCAGTGCGGAATCAATACCTACCCTATACGCCCCTAAAATATCTGTATCGAAAGTATCCCCTATCATCAAAATACGGTTCTTGGCTACAGCTGGCTGTTGATCGAGTAATTTGTAGAATATTTTGGGGTAAGGTTTCCCGGCATACACTACTTTTCCGCCTAGCTGTTTAATTTTTTCAGCAAAATAGCCTGCACAATACCTATAGGTACTTTCTCGCATAAGACCTAAATCTGGATTGGCACAAAGTGTAAGGATATTTCTTTGACCTATCACGGCTAGGGTCCGTTCCACTGTTTCTAACATTTCTTTTTCTGTTTCTTCACAAAAAAAAGTTAATAAAACCAGATTGGCCGCATGGATGTCATGGGTAATAGCCACTGGCTGGTCGTGGATAAGGTTATTGCTTGCTCTACCCAAATGGTACACCAAAGGAGCTGGAATGCCCCATTCCGCTGCACTGTTCTGTAGCATACTAAGTGCTACCGAACCTGAACTTATGATCATCTCTTCTGTAGCAGGAATACCCCATGATTGCAATGTTGCCTGTAAAAATGCTGCGGTTCTCGGCGCATTGGTAACAAAAAAAACTTTACGCTTTTGCTCAATCATAGTGGCAATCGTATGTACTACCCTAACACAGGGTTGATCTGCTTCTATAATTACCCCCCATATATCAAATAGAAAGATATCATAGGCATCGAGAACCTCTCTAATGTGTTTACAAATTAAAGGAATCATTCGCTTTACGTTGAAAATTTACAATTCATCAAGATTTTTCTCTGCAGGCTTTGTAATAGGGGCCAAACAATGGGACATAAGTGTAGCCAAGCCATTGGCAAGCATACAGAAAAAAGAGCCATTCATATGTATTATAGGCTTAACCCATAGATTCCACGACAATATAGTCAATATACCTGTAACCATGCCTACCAAAACCGAATAGCCGCTACCCCTAAAGCCTAACACAGCTAAAATAAAGGGAGCTATTACAATAGGCACAAAGCAATCGAAATAAAACCCAATAAAGGAGATAAGGTGATAGCGGCGGTAGCTGAATAATACAACCACGGCACCTATACAACAGGCAATGTACTTAGCCAACCGAAGCTGCTGGTTATAGGGAACAATTTTAGGTCCTATGATGGTTTCTACAATATCATGGCTAAGTATAACAGAGCAACTGTTTAGATAAGCGTCAGCCGTAGACATAGTTAAAGCAAGCATCCCTATAGCAACAGATCCTTTAAGTAAATATGGACTACCCGCCAGTATATAACGCAGTACGTTCTCTAGCGACCCGTCTGGCGCAATGTCAAAAGTAAATAACCCAGTGACTAAGGTGAAAAATAGCATGCATACACTGACAATACCAGTTATCAAAAAGACTCTACTAGCTTGAAAATGATCCTTCGCCATATACACTTTCTGCATAATAGGGGGAGTTATCCCTGTCACCAAATAAGGCAGCACAAGGCTTATTATAGGTCTTACCTGCATTTTACCATGGTACATACATCCAAACTGAAATTGCTCCCGAGCCTGTACAAACGAAAACAATTCGCCTAATGATTTGCCTGTTCTTGTAAAAATCCACCAAGCAAAGAATGGTAAAATAGTACAAAAGGCAAAGAGCTGTACGATATCTGTAACCATGATAGCACGAATACCGCCAATGCTAGTATACAAAATAAAGCTTACTATAACAATGGTAATCAATAGATTCGGATTAACCGAATCCAAACACATATCGATAGCAAAAGTTATAACATGAATTTGTATCAAAATACAGGGAATAGCGGAAAATATATAAGCTAAACTTGCTATAATTCTTGGTTTTGTACCATATACATACCCTATTGTCTCTGACATAGAAAGATGTCGCATAAAAGGATCCATACGCAAGGCTAGTAGGCTAATGCTCCAATAAACTAGAAAGTTAGCAAAAAGTAGCACTAACATACAATAGAGCCCATAGCGATGGATCAATTCCATATTACGGAACAACATTCCGCCACCACAGGTTGTAGACAATAACGTAATTACTAGGTAACCCGTAGAAAATTGCTTATCGCCTACTGCATAGGTTTGAAATGAAGGGGAAGATTTCGTAAAACGGTAAGCAATCCCTAAAGTAAACAATAGAAAAAACACTACCATTAAAAGCGGAATCTGAGATGAAAGTAACATACTTTTAAACATATTAAGAAGGATCCATAACCATACAACATCTTACCTCTGCCTACCTATAAACAGGGGCAATAGCTGCTATCAATTTAACTATTAATTGTTATTCTTTGGTAAAGAATAACAATGGAGCACTATGCATTATAAAAAGGTTGTCCCCTTCCTGAAATAATACCATGAGACCGTTGCAATAGACTTTAAAGATTTTATCTAAATCTAACCATGCACTTTTATTTTTAGTCAAACGTTGACTTAAATTAATTATTTATACTGATTTGGGTTATTATTTTTAGGATTTTTTATGCTATTTCTATGGCAATCAAACCAAATAATCCATTAAGTTTAGCAGATAGCACAGATAGTCAACGTAAATGCAAGCATACTTTCTTTGATCATTTGATCAAATGAATAAGCTAATAGATTGGTCATCCGTAGAAGAAACGCTGCATTTGTATGATCCTACAGGCTTGCGTTTATCAGGAAAGCCTGCCTATAGTCCACTGCTTTTGTTTACAATGTTATTACTGCAGACTGGATATGGACTGCGTGACTATCCAGTAGAAGAAGCAGTAAATGATCGAATAACTTTTAGCAGATTTTGTGGAATTGCTATGGATAGCTCTGTTCCAGATCATAGGGTAGTAAGCAGATTCAGGACCACCCTTATCACGCCTACCCCTAGACGTCCTAAAAGCAAAAAAGTCTATAATTTACATAAAGATGGCACTGTAAATATATCCGAAAGTTATCAGAAAGGAGTAGCGAGTTGGACAAAAAAGACATACGCTTTACTATGGCTATAAGCGATATCTCCTTCTGGGAGGTAAAAAAGGGTTGGTTCTAGCAGTCAGTACCACAAAAGTATCTAGTCATGCTAGCAATGCATTTACAGGTTTTGCTGGATAAAGTAGCCTTACAATCTGGCAGCAGGGTGAAAAAACCTTACAATCAGCTATGCAGAAGAAAGCTACTAGCAATAATCCTTTATACCTTACAGCTAAACGGTTTAATAAATTGGTAGCAAAGACACATTATAACCAAATAAGCATAGAAACATAGAAAAAATTATTCTATCGAGCTATCACAACGGTCTCACCCTATATGTTTCCACATAAAAAACTAAGCTTTTATAAGGTAGGTTTGGTTCCTAGATATGGACATGAAAGATTTTTATTTAGAAAAGTATATCCACACCAATAGAAACAATAGCTGCTAGAGACAAAGGCCAAAGCAATTACCATTAGCTGTGCGATAGACCAGTGGTCAGCTTATGGTATTTTTTTGAAAGCATGCAGGTAGCTATAATCCAGATAATACTGATCAAACAAAAAAACACCATTAGCAATGGTGCCCATTGACCTGGATGTTTGGTAGGAACCATCGTATAACAAATAACCTGTAAAATAGATCCAGCAGATTTACCTATTTTACCACCCAGGACATCTACAGCCGCTTTTCCCTTTGTTTGCATTTCCTTATCTAAGGGAATGTAAGTCATTTCTTTGGTTGCATCAAAAAAGGAATACTTACTTCCTTTGGCTAATATATTTTGTAAACCTGCTATAGCTACTATAAACGCTAAGCTGGATATCCCACCAATGGTAGCAGGCAACCAATTAAAATACTGAGCGATAGCAAATAGAAAAAAAACACCCCCCATTACCATTGTCATAACTGGCGTAATCAATGCCGCTCCTAACCATCCCAGCTTTCGCATAATAAAATTACCTAACATAGCACAAATAAAAGAAACTATACCTGTCCACCATAAGATCTTTGCTTGGTATAGTTGAAAACAGGTAGTATCGTTGTGATAAAATAAATTAACTTCATATAACCATACGCTTTCTATTAAATTAACGGTCGTAGAATAAGCGATTGTCAGGAGACAAATCAACGCAAGATAGCTTGATTGCGTGATGCGCTTAAAACTTTCCCACAAGCCCAATGGTAATTTAACGGAATGATCAGGCTTTACGTATAATGGCTGTAGACGTATCACACCGGTTTCTATGTATTGATGCAACAACAAAATAGCGACACAAAGTAATACAATCATTGCCATAAGAGGGGTTATCTTCTGTATAGCGCCCGTTGTATGGATACCCAGAAAAGACAATATCCTCCCCCCTTTATCTGCTAAGAAAATAGTTACACTGCTGGAAACAAGTAAACTAATTTGTCCCACCAGATTGAAACAAAAATAAAACCGACTTGCTTCCTCTATAGTAGTAATCTGATTAGCTAACTGCCAATAGAGTAATGTAAAAACTATCATAGGCCATAACTCCCCCATTACATAGAAGCATACCAACGTCCACTTGCTCCACATCATAAAAAACCATTTTAATTGGGGATAAAGCTGGATGTACTGATCTATAAGCAGCTTATTGGGATGCCAATAAGCTTGGTAAGGGAAAAGAATCAAGCCAAATAAGATAAAAAAGGTAAGAAAAAAAAGTAGGATGATCCTAAAAATAGTTTCACTACGCAGCTTGTTACATAAAACCGTATAACAGATTACAAAGCATAACCCCACAGGCATTTCAATAAATAATTTAATAAAGCTTAATACTTCTGGACCTATTCGGGTAACTACTAAGCCATCCTTAATACTGCGAATAAAATTTTGATTGAGTAGAATAAGAAACATTAAAGCAGCCATAGCGCAAAATTTGCGCGCTTCAATCCGCTGAATGGGCCAGCAGATTATCTGCCATTTTTTTAGTAGACTACTAGTCTTAATCATCAATTATACTAATTGGCTTTTCTGTACAACAAAAATTATAACAGCTCTGCCTGCACTTATCTTAGGGTTAAGAAAATTCAAGCAGTAAATTTTTCTAAACAAAGCATTACCATACTATGGGCAATAGAATAAGGTATTACTTGCAACATACGCATGGTCAACCCATTGAAAATTACACCCAATTTTTTTTCTATTAGTATATTCTGTTTTAGTCTGCTTATCCAGGTCATACGCGTTTCAGACCCACAGTTTTGTGTGATTACCAGATCAAATGGCATCGTTAAAACAGAAACCACTATACCGAAAACTATGCCGAAAATCATATTCATAAATGGATTATCTTGTTCTTTGGTAAATTCATAGGGAGCTATCGCTGCTATATTAAAAAGAATATTACGCAGCAATAGGGGGACCGCTATATCTCTGTAGGCTGCTTTGCGTTTCATTAAAGGACCTTTATTAGCAGTAATCTCTCTCATCTCGCTAGCTATTGTTACAATTGTTTCCAGCATACCGACCAAACAGCACGCCCAAACAATAGATAATCCAAGATGGGTAATGGGATAATAGGTAACCGAAAGTTGGAAAAACCATAATCCCAACCCAAAGGTAAAAGAAGAAATAAACTGTCGCAAGGCATACATGTGTGCACCCGCATAAAAACAACGATACTTACGCGCCTGTAAGTATCGCCTAATAATGCTGCTATAGCTTTTCCCCGTTTCCTGATAAATTACCTTAATAAATTGAGTAGGTGCTAACAAATAGGCTACCAGTGTGCACACAATAGCATGCGCAAAAGGATCCAACAATAAACGATAGAATAAATGATAATAAAAGGCGCCACGCAACACGATAGAACTGATTTATTATGTATGATCACCCCCCCTACTTCAGGGCATGACTCATAATTTACATATTTTAAATCTATTTTCCTAAACTTATACGCCCAAATGTAACCAAAGAAGCCCCTTCTCCTAGGCCATTCCATGCCACAAACCTCTAGCCGTTACAGCTACTTGAATACCTTCTAATACGATAGGATTAAAAATATACCCTTTGTTAAGGCAAGAAACCAAGTAAATACGTAGCTACGTCCTATCAATTGTGTTTGTATAAAAGATAATAAATTGTAGAAGGCAATTAAAATGGATGTTACAATGACTAGACAAACAAAAGAAAAAAGATCCGCGGCTGCTGGCCGGGATGCAAGACCTTCTAATGAGTTAGGGTGCGTTTAGCATAAAAGCCTTCACAGTAGTAGCGATCCTACTATTGCTGGAAAGGAAGGCGTATTTATTTAAAAGGGAATCAGGGTTGTGCTGCATTATCTTGGATAAACCAGCCCCATTAATTTAACTATTTTATCGAAAGCTTCATCTTGGGCTTCCCTAAAATTTCCATAGCAAGGAAATCTTTTATCCATATAATTTTCGGATACAATCCTACTAGTTTACATAGTTCTGTATTAAACAAATTAGATATGTTTGTTGATAAATGCTTAAACCTGCACGGCATGTATATACTATCTATGCCGTGCAAGGTTACAATTTCAAATCTAGTACGTATTGTTGACTTAATTAATGCTTACCTCTCGTAAACCGTTTATGGCGCATTTCCCGCCTTTCCCTTGCTTTCACTTCTGCAGCTTGAACGGCCTTTTCTAGTTTCTCTTTCTCCTTTAAGTACTGTTGCTCTTTTGTTAGGCACTGATTTAATGAATTTTCAATAAGAAACAGGAAGTTCACGCGTCTTGCTAGCTCACTTTCCATTTCCTTTTTTCTTGCGCTATGTGCTTCAGACTCATTTTTCAATTTTTCCTCACACATGCTTAAAGCTTTTCCTTGTTCCCGCTCTATAGATGCTAGATCCTGTATCATCATTTTTTGCACATCCATTTCCTTTTTTCTTGCGCTATGTGCTTCAGACTCATTTTTCAATTTTTGCTCACACATGCTTAAATCTTTTCCTCGTTTCCGCTCTATAATAGATACTAGATCCTCTATTATCACTTTTTTCACATCCATTTCCTTTTTTATTGTGTTATGTGCTTCAGACTCATTTTTCAATTTTGCCTCACACATGCTTAAATCGTGGTGTGCTCGGCTCCTCCTAAATGCTTCATGCATCCTCATGTGCTGCAATTTTTTTATGTTTTGTTCGCATTCGTTTGTTGTACTTGAACCATTTTGTACTAAATCTTGATTACATCCCAGCCGTATTTGCGCTAATAATAGTGCCGTCACTAATAATGATTTTGGATTTATGGCTTGGCCTGTTGAATCTTTGGATTTCCGCTGTAATCTACTCTGTGATTTTGCTGGTGAAACATTTTTTGCCACTACACTTGGACTTCCTTTTCCTCCTGATTGCATGCCTAATTGATTACTGAGCTTACCACAGCCAATAAACGTTGGTATACAAACTACCATAACGCCATATCTCCCTAATTGCATTATTTTATTCTGCATGATTTTTTATTTTATAAGAATTTATGAAATAGCCAACTATGGCTAACCGCATCATAAAGTAGCCTTATGCTGGATTAGCCATGTAACCTTAAACAAAAATAGCTGTTTTATAGGCATTTTTAAGTAACATACCTTTATATTTATGAAATAATTTTATATAATCCAAGTAATTATGGACTGAGAATGTGCTTATTAATAGCATATACAGTATATTTCTTTATAAAAAGGAATAAACCGTTAATTGTATGGCCCATTCCATCGGCTGGATCCATTGCTACATCTGCTACACAAATATCCATTACAATATCATACCGCAACAATCCCTTTTCGGCTATTGTTAACCACTTTAAGGAAACAGAGGGAAGCATTGCCTTGCTACTACAATGGCATATTAAAACACTACATTTAAGCATGGTCAAGTAAAATAGTGCGTTTTAAACAGCAGCTGCTGAGCCCCTGTATACACGTGTAAGTTAAATTCTTTATATATATAATACCTCTTAAAGTGTTTTGTGTACGCTTCTGTAGTAAAAACAGTAAAATTGCTCACCCTATTTTCTAAAATAGAAACCAGTAAGCTAAAGTTAATGATCCAGAGAAGTAAGCAGCCTTGATTTAACGCAAATTCCAGGATAAATAAATTAAAATTGGGCATAAGGCCATTTTAGCTACGCATTCTTTTTGGTTAACCAACAATACAATAGAAACCTATGGACCTATCACCGCTTCATGTCATTAAATACATAAAGATTGAAGTCACTACTACATGTGCTAGCCAAGTGCAATCATTACAAAAAACCATTGACAGGAGCATAGCCCAACACATCATACCTTTACTTAATAAGCTTTTCACACACTACGTACCAGAGAACATAGTAATCCACCTAGACAAACTGATTTTAGATGTAGGAGGGCTAAGCAAAAGAAGCCTAACAAAAAAGTTGCCTCTGCAGATAGCAGCCATGCTAGGTCCTATGCTACAGAAAGAAATCCATCAAGCGCTACAAAACCCCCACCGCTACACGCCCTTGCCAGCGGCACAGCTGCAAGCCATAGCCTACTATCTATCAGAAGGGCATATTGCTTGGTGGATGCCAACACAGAAGGAAATGGAAAAATCCTATACAACCTTATTGCAGCAGGCACCGCTACAGATAGAACAGCTCTGGCATGGCCTTAAGAAAAAAGACAAAGCTGTCCAACGCTTTGTTGCCTCTTTTGATAAAGAAACTGTAGAAAATACAGTAAAAATATGTTGGGGAAAGGAAGATTGCATGCCTATACTCCATGAGACTTCCTATCTCTTGCATCAAACAGCTGTTTTAACCAATTTCCCTTATGCTCCTAAACAGGAGCTACTAGCTATTGCATTATCCAGTTTGCTTACGCATCCACAGCGCCTACTGCACCGCATAGACCTCTTTACGCTGCTACTGAAAGAGGTGGCCCATCAAACATCAATTGACTATGCGAGCATCCTACATAAAATGCAAACCTATTATAAGCACAATAAAAAAAGAATGGCAACCATTCCTGTGGCAGCCACCATCCAACGCTGGTTAACTTCCTTGCATGAACTAACCGTTACACCTCCTATCTACTGGTACAAAAACAGGCAACTGCAAGAAAAGATTACCGAAGATCTAAAAAATATAAACCAGCATGCACCCGCTCAATTAGAAGCAATACTGTACCACATACAATCTAACATAAAGCAGCCTTCGGTACGCACAGTAATAAAAAATTGGCTTAAAGAAAAGAAAAACAGAATAAAGTTAATCCAAAAACTATCCCCTACCCTTTTTATTAGGTTGGTACAAGCCATAGAGCCCGCTATGATTGCGCTATTTTCTGGATATATACCTGAAAATAGCTCTTTTATTGCTACATGGGATCCTATCCTTAAAGACAGTATACTGGCTTATTGCTCCGTTGAAGCATCCACTGTAAACGTCTCTAAAAAAATAAAGAAACTTTTAGATCAACATATTACAGCTACCCTACCCGCAATAGGGCTGCCCCAAAAAGATAGGCAACCATCCTATTTGATCGAACAAGAACAAGCTAGCACACCACGCAAAGCAATACCGAACAGGGACAACCGAACTTTGCCCCTCCAGCAACTACTACCCGCTCTGCAATCAACGGAAACATCTCTTCCACCAACTGATACAAAATCCCTGCTAGAGATAGACGCTAAGGAGCAAGCGGAAACATCTCTTCCACCAACTGATACAAAATCCCTGCTAGAGATAGACGCTAAGGAGCAAGCGGAAACATCTCTTCCACCAACTGATACAAAATCCCTGCTAGAGATAGACGCTAAGGAGCAAGCGGAAACATCTCTTCCACCAACTGATACAAAATCCTTGCTAGAGACACACGCTAAGGAACAAACGGAAACATCCCTGCTACCAACTGATACAAAATCCCTGCTAGAGACACACGCTAAGGAACAAACGGAAACATCCCTGCTACCAACTGATACAAAATCCCTGCTAGAGACACACGCTAAGGAACAAACGGAAACATCCCTGCTACCAACTGATACAAAATCCCTGCTAGAGACACATGCCAAGGAGCAAACGGAAACATCCCTGCTACCAACTGATACAAAATCCCTGCTACCAACTGATACAAAATCCCTGCTAGAGATACTCGCTAAGGAACAAACGGAAACATCCCTGCTACCAACTGATACAAAATCCCTGCTAGAGATACTCGCTAAGGAACAAACGGAAACATCCCTGCTACCAACTGATACAAAATCCCTGCTAGAGATACTCGCTAAGGAGCAAGCGGCAAGCGAAGAAATCGTACAAAACCCTTTTTTATTGCGGCATGTAGTGCATTTTCTGCTATACAATGAGCTACCCCATGGGCAAAGTGTCCCGGCTTATTTCATCGATAAAAGCTTAGCTATGTCTACAGCAGCAGAAATAGCCCAGCAATTAACCGCTATATGCCAAGAAACCGCCATACTAGAAACCCTTCTACAGTATGCTACAGAAATAGCAATGGATAAATTATTGCAAGCGTTTATCCCCTTTGCAACAGAACATATAGATCAATTAAGGAGGGTTATTATACAAGCGAACCTATTACCGTATAACGAAGAGCAAACAAAACGGCATGCCCTACCAACCCTATTGATTGGGGTAGCTATTGCCCATCCAGCTTCTATTACCATACCGCAATACATCGAACGGTTACTTTTTTATTTGGGAAGGCATAGCCAGCTGTATCCTACCCTACTATGTGACCAGCTAGCCTCCACTGCACAACAACTGCAGTATGCTAAATTAGCAGCTACTTTTATTGCGCTCAAACAACCTTTAGCTTGCTCACAACTAGAAAAAATAGAGGCGATGGACCCAACCCTGTGGCCTCTACAGGAGAAGCTAGAGAGGCATGCTTTAGCTGTTTATTATAGTCAATTGCTTCCAGCACTTAAGCAAATCAATCCAGATAGAACCATAGCCATGGAAGCCATCGTTAAGGATCCAGCAAAACTGCATCAATGGATAAGTCACTCCCTCCCTCCTCTCCCTAATCAGCAGAAAACGGCTATCTATAACCTACTGATTACAAAATTAAACCATACGTTGCGCCGTTCAAAAGCAATTATTACGCAAAGATGGAAACACTTTTTATATACCGGCAATGTAGGACATTATGCCGATGCAACCGAACTACTAGAGGAAGTCATTAGGCAGCTGCCCACCTTCCCTTTAGCATCCATGCTAAACAAAACAGTAGTACGGAAGCAATTGATGCAGCATTTTACCCCTACCCAGCTGCTGCTATTGGTACAAAAACTAACGCCTATGGGCAGCAATCTCCAGCCTTACCTAGCGAGTAGCTATCCATTATGGTGCGCTACACAAGGCATACTGGCACAAGAAAACACAACTAAAATGCTTTTCTGGGATAAAGTATTGGAAATGATACCACAGCTATCCTCTCCTTTGCATCCAACACGCTGGCTTAACGCAATCATTGCCCAATGGAGTAGTGCTTTAGGCCTCACACCCCTTATATTACTACAAACCTTTAAAGTCGTAATAGCTGATATGCAAACACTACCAGAAATAGAACTGCTCCGTCTTGCACTAGATAAAGTATTGACCCAACAGCTGCAATCACTCCAAAAAGAGGCAACCCAACAAGGTTGTAAGACAGCTGCACTAGAGCAGCTCTACCTATTGGTACACAGTGGCACATTCCTGTTTTCACAACCGCATGGAATGACCTTGGATAAGCTGGAAAAGGAGCTGGTGCAATGCATAACAGAACAACCTGCTAGCTTAATAACTATGCTTAAACAACCGTATAATAAAAATGTAATAGCTAGACGCATGGTATATTACTTTAGCCCGGAACTTTCCACAAAAATTATAGCACACTTAGCCAAATCGCAACAACCCTTCGTAGAAAGCTATTTACAGCTGTTCAACCAAGCACTGCCCGATGGAATAACAGCTGCTACCTGGCAAAGAGAGCTTTTAACAGCTACGTTAGCCTATTTGCTTACCGTAGAACAGTGGGATAGCAGCGCATTCCTTACCACTACACTATTTTCCACTCGGTATGATACCTCAACCATTTGCCAACTCATCGCATCTGTACTAACTGTGCAACCCACTAGCTCCATGGCACATAAAATTATCTCTCTTTTACAACCTATTGGCAAACTATTAACATATCGTGATCCATTGAGCGCTGCGCCAACACCCCTACCAGAAGATCCTTACGGTAGCTCAATAGCAGCAGCAACAAAAAATAATACCTATAGCGATAAGCGTAATGCGCATCAAGCAGAAGCAGAAGAAATAAGCTTATACACTAGCAACAGTGGATTGGTTTTTCTATGGCCCTTTTTGTATGATTTTTTTACAGCACATCATCTTATGCTGGACACTCAATTTTTCTGTGAACAGGCAGCACATAATGCGGTTTATCTCTTGCAATACTTATGTAAAGGGAAACTCAACCATCCAGAATCACTACTTACCATTCCCAAATTACTTTGTGGATTGACGCATGATACCGTACTCTTACCTTACCGCTCTCTACAGCTACCCCACTATAACGAAACAGAAACCGCTCTTCTGCAAAAAGAAACCCTCTCTCCCATGGAAACAATAGAATCCAATAGCCAAAAGTTGATTGAAAAGGTAATCAAACGTTGGAAAAACATAAGCAAACATAAAAAAGCAGACCAAACAGGAATGACAACTGCTATTTTTAGGCATTATTTTTTAAATAAACCAGGCATACTGCGAAAGCTACCAGATGAAGACAGGGAAGTACATAGCAGTTGGCATTTAAATATTATACCACAGGATGAGGATGATTTAACCTTACTTCCTCCTTGGTCCATGGATGAAATTTCATTACCTTGGATGCAAACAATCCTTAAGCCCTTTTGGATAGCCACCGAATGAAAGCGCCCTCTCTCAAAACAAAATATATCGCTACAGGACGATTCATCAAACCATATCCCTAAAGCTTCGCATCCTTTTTAGGATGCGGTGTAACCGCATGGTCTATAGGACCCCCTCCTTCTACCACTCATGTTTCTTACTAAATTGCGAAATCTTTTAAATACATTTAATCTGAGGTAACAATATCCTGCCCGCCTTTGTTTTTGTTTTTCTTGTTGCAACTTTAATTGCATGCTGTAAAGCTTGCCCAACATAAAGCTTGTTTGCCAACACACCATTTTCATTACTTCCTGCCCTTTTAACATTACACTGTTTCTGCTATTGTATAGATTTAGTAAATCTTTCCAATATGTAATAAGGTTTTCTACTGCTAAGGTAGGATATCTGCGCTTTATGGCATGCCATATATCTACGATTTGTTCCAATACCCGTTGCTCTATTCCTGTTTTCGGTATATTTCCTTTCTTTTTTATAGCAGCTATTTCCTCTACTGTTTTACTTAATGCCATAACCGCCGCTTGTATACTATTTTCTCCCTCAAACAACTGTTTCAAATCCTCTAAAAATAGGATTCCCTTATCTAGGGTGATAGCTCCTGCTATGCGCTCTAATTTATTCATAATGATTTTCAATATTTCTTGTATAGATAGTGCAGGATAGCTACCATATAAATCTAATGAATCTTCTGCTTTATGCTGAGTTCCACTACTACATGCTTCTATATGGCTTATAGCAGCATAATCATACATAGCATAGCCCCCTCTGGAGCAGCCCACTATGGTTAGCAGAAACAGAAGATATAAGCATCTGATCAATACATTTTGTCTATTTATTATTAAAGGTTCCATGCTGTTAAACAATAAGAAAAGTTAGAATGATTGTTTTTTTGTGTAGACCACTTTATAGGAATATACCAACTATTACAATGGTAACCTATAAGCCTATAGCGTACGTTACAGTTGTAGCATGCCCCCATCCCCAAAGCCTATTCGGAACAAATTGGTTTTTGCTTTTTTTATCTATTTTCTCTTACTTACAAAGTAAGGGGGTAGTGTTCATTAAAACAGACCAAAAAAGTTTTATGTTTTAACACATTTGGTGTAACGGTACAGCAGAGGTAAGGGGGCTTCCGGAATACAGCAGAGGTAAGGGGGCTTCCGGAATACAGCAGAGGTAAGGGGGGCTTCCGGAATACAGCAGAGGTAAGGGGGGCTTCCGGAATACAGCAGAGGTAAGGGGGGCTTCCGGAATACAGCAGAGGTAAGGGGGCTTCCGGAATACAGCAGAGGTAAGGGGGCTTCCGGAATACAGCAGAGGTAAGGGGGGCTTCCGAAATACAGCAGCAAGCGCATGTTTTACTACGAGCCGTTCGCTTGACCGCCCCTATGCCATGCTAACTTTTGAAATCCTTTAAGTATATTTAGCCCTTGGAAAGGGATAAATGGAATAGTAGAGAATTGTATGGTGAATGTAGCTCAGTTGGTTAGAGCATTGGTTTGTGGAGCCAAGGGTCGCGGGTTCGAATCCCGTCTTTCACCCATTTTCCATTCAAGATCAGTGCTGCGTTAGCATATAAGTCTTTTATTTTTTCTAGTATATAGCTTAAGTGCGTTAGCTTCTGAACCACTTTACTGCATTCGTACAACGAAGGGAAGTTATTGCGATGCATAATGACACATAATTTTTGCCATTTACACTGTCACACAGAATATTCACTGCTTGATGGAGCTGCTAAGGTAACGCGTTTGCTAGCTGCCAATAAAGCATTGGGCATGGGGGCGTTGGCCATTACAGACCATGGCAATATGTTTGGGGTCCCTCATTTTGTAGCTGCTGCAACAAAAGAAAAAGTAAAACCTATTATAGGATGCGAATTCTATATGGCAGCGGATAGGCATGACCATAAAGATAAAACCCGCTACCATCAATTGCTATTGGCCAAAAACAGCATAGGCTATCGCAATCTTAGTACCCTATGCTCTTTAGGCTTCTTAGAAGGTTACTACTATAAGCCAAGAATTGACAAAGCGTTACTGAAAAAACATAAAGAAGGTTTAATCGCTACGACTTGTTGCTTGTCAGCGGAAATCCCAAAAGCAATCATTCGACAGGGTGAAACAGCGGCAGAAAAGCTATTTTTAGAATGGCTGGACCTATTTGGATCGGATTATTACATTGAATTGCAAAGGCATGGTATTGCGGAACAGGCGATTTGTAACGAAGTATTGCTGCGTTGGGCTGCCAAATATAATGTAAAAATCATCGCTACCAATGATGTGCATTATATTAGCAGAGAGGATAGCCTTGCCCAAGATGTACTGCTCTGCTTACAAACAGGAAAAGATTACCATGATCCCCATCGCATGCGCTTTAGCAATGATCAATTCTTCTTAAAATCTCCAGAAGAAATGGCACTGCTTTTTGCAGATGTACCCGATGCCATTACCAATACCATAGAATTGGTTGAAAAAGTAGATCCCCCCTCCTTAACACGGGATGTACTGTTACCTATATTCAAACTCCCAGAAGGTTTTTCAGATGCTAACCACTACCTTAGACAGTTGGCTTTCTCTGGCGCACACGCTAAGTTTAATACTATTACACCAGAAATAGAAAATAGATTGCAGTATGAATTATCCGTTATTGCACAAACAGGTTTTGCCGGCTACTTTCTAATTGTACAAGACTTTATTGAGGCAGCTACCAAACTGAATGTTATAGTAGGGCCAGGAAGAGGATCGGTAGCAGGCTCCCTCGTAGCTTTTTGCATAGGTATTACAAAAATAGATCCCCTCCGCTATCAACTGCTCTTTGAACGTTTCCTGAATCCAGAACGCGTCTCTATGCCTGATATAGATATTGATTTTGATGACGAAGGACGCAATAAAGTAATTGATTATGTGGTAGAAAAATATGGAAAGGCCCAAGTTGCTTCAATTATTACTTTTGGCAGCATGGCGGCCAAATCTGCCATACGTGATGTAGCGCGCGTATTAGGGATCCCATTGGCACGTGCCAACTATCTCGCTAAGTTAATCCCAGATAGACTAGCGATTACCCTTGCAGAAGCCTTTGAGGAGGTAGCAGAGCTGGCTACCATTCACAAAGCCCTTACGACACCAGAAGGAAAAGTGCTTCATTTAGCTGAAACACTAGAGGGGATGGTACGCCACACAGGTATTCACGCAGCAGGTATTATTATCGCACCTGATGATCTGTTGCATTATATTCCGATCAAAACAGATAAACATTCTGATCTACGCGTTACACAATACGATGGATCTGTTTTGGAGCAGATGGGCATGTTAAAAATGGACTTCTTAGGACTTAAAACCTTGAGTATCCTTAAGCATGCCCTACTAAACATTGCAGCAAACAAGGGCATACACATAGATATAGATCGCATTCCATTGGACGATCCGCTTACTTTTAAGCTCTATCAAACGGGCAATACCAAAGGTACTTTCCAATTTGAGTCAGAGGGCATGCGTCAATGGCTCATCAAATTACAACCCCATACCATAGAAGAACTTATTGCCATGAATGCGCTGTACAGACCAGGCCCTATGCAGTTTATTCCTAATTTCATTGCGCGCAAACATGGAACAGAAGCTATTGATTATCCACATCCTCTACTAGAATCTATCCTAAGGCCTACCTATGGTATTATGATTTACCAGGAACAAATTATCCAAACAGCGCAGCAGATGGCAGGTTATACCTTAGGTAGCGCAGACCTACTACGTAAAGCCATGGGTAAAAAACAAATGGAGGAAATGGCTAAACAACGTGCCATTTTTGTAGCAGGTGCTATAGAGAAGCATGCTATTACAAAAGAACAAGCAACGGCCATTTTTGCTATAATGGAAAAGTTTGCACAATATGGCTTTAACCGCTCCCATGCAGCTGCCTATTCGCTCATTGCGTATCAAACCGCTTACCTAAAGGCACACTATCCTACAGAATATATGGCAGCAGTCTTAACACATAATCATGGAGATATAGATAAAATTGCTTTCTTTATGGAAGAAAGTAGGCAGCAAGGTATTATGGTATTAGGCCCTCATATCAATGAAAGTGAGGTGAATTTTACAGCAAATCCCCATAAAAAAGAGATACGATTTGGCCTAGGTGCTATTAAGGGAAGTGGGGAAGCTGTTGTTTCAGCTATCATAGAAACGAGAAAGCAAAGAGGACACTTTAAGGACATATACGATTTTGTAGTATCCCTTCCGTCGAAAGCCATCCATAAGAAAACCATGGAAGCATTGGCTTTATCAGGGGCCTTCGATTGTTTTGAAGGGCTACATAGAAAACAGTATGTACAGGAAACAAAAGAAGGTAGCTTTATAGAAAAAATTATCCAGTATGGACACAATACCAAAAAAGAAAACGCTGTACAATCTCTTTTTTCGGCTACTGCTTATAACCCCATTAAGAAGCCACTGCCTGTGGATTGTGCCGCTTATGCCCCATTAGAGCAATTGCATATAGAAAAAGAAATAGTTGGGTTTTATATTTCAGGTCACCCATTGGATAATTTCAAAATTGATTTAGAGAGTTTTAGCAATGTAACCACACAAAATATTTACCTTTCGAGTTGTAAAACACTACGGTTAGGCGGTATGCTTACCGAATGCACGGTGAAACACAATCGCAAGGGAAGTGCCTTTGCCCTACTAACGTTAGAGGATTACCATGGATCGTTGCAGTTTGCGCTTTTTGGGGAAGATTATTTGAAGTACAAACATTTATTAGAAAGGGGAAAGCTACTCTTTCTTACAGGTAATAAGGCTGCCTACTACAAAAACCCTAGCCTACCAACCTTTAAACCGCAAACCATTGGTTTATTAGAGGATATCAGGGAGAAAATAGGAAAAGGGATCCATCTTCGGCTAAAGCAACATCATATTACTGAACCATTGGTCGATGCGTTAGAAACTTGTTTGAAAGAACATCCAGGCCACTCTTTTGTTAAAGTATCTATTCTAGATCAAGAAGAAAAAATAATGATCCCTACCTTATCCAAGCAATACCGTGTGGCACTCAGTAACGAGCTTTTTGCTTTATTGTATAAACTTCCCATTCGCTTTCAACTTTTTTCTTAAACCGCTACAAAGACCTGCCTTCCTTTCTTCTTATCTGCTATCCTACAAGGATTACCCGTTGGTTTATATCTTTCTTTTTAAGCTGAACCCAAAAGGTAAGAGCAGTTTCTGGAACTGCTTAAGCTTAGGAAGTGGTATATTTCTAGCTAAGCTAGCTTCAAAAAATTTGCTTAACTATTTAAATATCCTATATATTTGGAATAGCCTATCAAGGTTAGGCTTTTTGCTTAAGCCTATGGTTTATACAGGCAATATAATAGCAATTATTTTATTTTATTATGAATTATACTTGTCAATTCACCAATCAATTTGGCTCTAAAATGGAAAAAATGAAATCATTACATTGTAATCTAGAGGAAGGTATTTTAACAATTACCTTTACAGGTGATCCAAAATCTTCTACGATAACAGAACAAAGCTTGAGTGAGCTCCATGCTACCATTCAAGAGGTTTATGATAATGAGGATATAAGGGGTGTAATCATTACGGGAGCGGGTGAGCAAATCTTTTCATTAGGGGTAGACATAGCTGAGCTACTAAAACTGAACGAATTGAACGCAAGAAAATTTGCAGAAAATGGTCAAGACGTGCTGGCGTTTATAGAAAACTGTCCCAAACCTATTATGGCTGCTATCAATGGCCATACATTGGGTGCAGGGGTTGAATTGGCCTTGGCATGCCATTTTCGCGTGGCTACTGAGAATGCCACGCTTGCTTTTCCAGAAACTTCTTTTGGTATTATTCCTGCTTTTGGAGGAACCCAGCGCTTAACTAAATTACTGGGGAAAGCAAAGGCGTTGGAATACTTAATGATTAAAAAATCAATTCGTGCAGAACATGCTAAACAGTTGGATCTGGTCAGTGAAGTAGTAAGCTATAAAGAAGAAATGTTAAAAAAAGCTAAGCAATACCTTACGGCCATTGTCAATAATAAAGACATTACAGGCATTCTAGTAGCCTGTGTCAACGCAGCTGAAAACCCGGATGAAAATGGTTTTCAAACAGAAGCAAATGGATTCGCTAGCTGCTTTAAGACAGCAGATATCAAAGAAAAACTAATTAAAATCGTTGATAAAACAGTTTTGCTAGAAACAAAGTAACCCTCTGTTTAATCTGAATGATGGCTTCTATACACTTCTTTTTTTGTATAGCTAGGCTAGTTATCCACTATTTATACAACAGGGCTACCCTATGCTGTAAAAATCATACTGAGATCCCCATTGTGCCACAGGTGAACATACTGTACAAACTATTGCAGCCGTTATCTTATGTAAATAAGCCTTATATCCAACACATTCCTATAAGTCTGTAAGACGGTATGATCCCTATTATTTTTTTCGTAAATTTATTTAGCTTTAACCTGGCTAATGCTATTTAATTTACATTAATTGTAGGAAAAGGTTTAGCATATAGTTTATTTTTCAATCACAAGCAGTAAATAGCTAACTTGTAACGTAGCACATCTTTAGTTATTTACAGCAACATAACCATACAAGCAATACTTGTCCTTATGAATAAAGCAGAAGGCGTTTTGAGCCGGGATCAATTTGACAGCGCCAACCAGTTGGATCATGTCTATACGGATAAAGAAAGAAGTGAACTAGCTGCCCAATACAGTGCAACCTTAAGTACTATCCATCAATATGAGGTAATAGAAGGGGTAGTTATCAGCCTAACAGCTAAAGATGTGATCGTTAGTGTTGGGTACAAGTCAGACGGTCTGATTGCTGCTTCTGAGTTTAGGGATCTTCCAGATTTACAACCAGGTGATAAAGTGGAGGTATATATTGAAGAGACAGAGAATGCACAGGGTCAATTGATACTCTCCCGAAAAAAAGCAAAACTAGTAAGGGCATGGGAAAAAATTCAGCATGCTTTGGAATATGGGGAAATATTGGAGGGAGTAGTAAAGCGTAGAACCAAAGGTGGATTGATTATAGAAATTAATGAAATTGAAACATTCCTTCCTGGTTCCCAAATAGACATTAAGCCAGTCTTAGATTTTGATATATTCGTAGGGAAAACAATTGATGTAGCTGTTATCAAAATCAACCATACCAACGATAACGTAGTGGTTTCTCATAAAGCGCTCATTGAGAAAAAATTAGAAGGGCAAAAACTGGAAATCATCAATAACCTTGAGAAGGGACAAATTCTAGAAGGTTACGTTAAAAATATGACAAAATTTGGCGCTTTCATTGATTTGGGTGGCATAGATGGGTTGCTACATATTACAGATATTGCTTGGAACAGAATCAATCATCCAGAGGACGTCCTCTCTCTTGGCCAGCAGATACGCGTAGTGGTAACAGGATTTAATGAGGATAAAAAACGCATATCCTTAGGGATGAAGCAGCTTGAAACGCATCCATGGGATTTACTACCGGATACGATAGAAGTAGGATCCAGCGTAAAAGGTAGAATTACGAATATCGCAGACTATGGTCTTTTTCTAGAGGTGATACCTGGTATTGAGGGGCTTATACATATTTCAGAAATCTCCTGGTCTCAATATTTGCGTAATGTGCATGAGCACTACAAAGTAGGTGATATCGTAGAAGCTATGGTGCTGCTATTAGACCGTAAGAATCATAAAATATCTTTAGGTATTAAACAACTAACGGGAGATCCGTGGGAGCAGGATAACTTCTTAACTACTTATGCAGTAGGATCTAAACAGGAAGGTATTGTTCGCAATCTTACCCACTTTGGTGCTTTTGTAGAGCTGGAACCTGGTGTAGAGGGGTTGCTCCATGTTTCAGGCCTCTCTTGGACCAAACGCATTGCACACCCTGCTGATGTTTTAAAGCTAGGAGAAAAGTTAGAAACCATTGTACTGGGCATTGAAAAAGAAAATCGACGGCTCTCTCTGGGTCTCAAACAACTAGAAGAAAACCCATGGGAAGTTTGTGAAAAAATCTTTAAAATAGGAAGTACACACAAAGGAACTATCCTAGAGAAGATTTCTGATCGTGGTGCTTCTGTTGAATTAGTGCATGGCATAGAAGGACATGTGCCTATCCATCATCTCCTCAAAGCAGATGGTAAAGAAGCAGAAGTAGGGGAAGAATTAGAATTTCAGGTAATGAAATTCTCTAAAGCAGATAAAAAGATTATTTTATCGCATCAAGTTGTACATACGCCTGCTTCAGAGGATACAGCGCATGCCAAACAAGAAATAAAGCGCAAAACACCACCGAAAGAAACAAAAAAAACAACAACAGCTGCTTCTGCTAAACCATTACAGGGAGGATTTGAAGCTTTTGCTGATTTAAAGGAAAAACTGGGAACCCAACAGAAACAAAAAAAAGAAACGCATAAAGAATAAGACCTGCTTCCTTGCAGGCAGGGAAAACGTATAATTGGTCGCGTGGCCGAGTGGTTAGGCAGAGGTCTGCAAAACCTCGTACGGTGGTTCGAACCCACTCGCGACCTCTTTGTGTTTGCCTGGGTGGCGGAATAGGTAGACGCGTTGGTCTCAAAAACCAATGATAGAGATATCGTGCCGGTTCGATTCCGGCCCCAGGTACTTATCGCGCTATACGATACTTAGTAACCTTACGGCCAGCGCATAAAATACAAATAGCTATGCAACATCCCCTTAAAACAGTTGCTAAGGAAACCATTCTATATAGCTTCGGATCTTTTGCCCTACGTGGATGCTCCTACCTAATTAATTTATGGCTGCACGCAACCCGACTCTCCCCTAGTGCTTATGGGGTAATTACAGAATTCTATGGTTATTTGGCTTTGGGCCAAGTGCTCTACTTTCTAGCTATGGATATGGCCTATTGCAGATTTGCACCTACATTAGGACAGCAGTATACTTTCAATATTGTTACCACCCTACTGACGCTTACAGGCTTATTGCTATCCCTAACCATCTGGATGGCAGCCCCACAGATCGCCCAAATAACTGGCCATTTGATGCACATACGTTATTTCTATTATGTAGCCTTGCTCCTTCCACTAGACACACTGCTATCTATAGTCCATACAAGGTTACGTACCACACACAAAATGTCTCAATTACTATTGCTCAAATTTATACAAGTTTTGGCTTTTGCTGGCTTATCCTTTATGTTGCTTTATTTTCCTATGGGATTAGCTGCTGTCGCGCGCACCATTTCTACCTATTTACCCTTTATCACCGTACAGCTGAATCCTGAAGACGCTATTTTTATAGCTAATTTACTGGCTAGTATCCTTACTTTACCTTTTACCTTCCCCTACTTTAAAGGATTCCGCTGGATTTGGCACGGCCATACCATACAGCGCATGGTACGCTATGCTACCCCTGCGTTACTTAGCACGTTGTTCTTAAGACTGCATGATCAATTACCCGTACTACTCTTTCGCTCATTACTACCCTCCGCCTTCTGTAATGGGGATACCAAAGAAGCAATAGTAGGGAAGTTAGGCATGACTTACAAATGGGCAACTTGCTTTGCATGGGGCATACAAGCATTTAAATATGCAGTGGAACCATTCCTGTTCAAGCAGACCAAACACAACAATAGCCCCAAATTATATAGTCAACTTATGTACCTCTACCTTTATACAGCTTGCCTAGCTTTGTCACTTTTCAGTCTCAATATAAAGTGGATAATACAAGTGTTCTTACCCAGCGCTTATTCCCATCACTTTATTGAAGTGCTGCCTTACTTAGCTTTTATACATGTTTGCTTGGGTATTTTTTACAACTTTACAATTTCCTTCAAAGTTAGCAACCAAACCTTCTATATTGCTTGGATAACTGCAGGCGGAAGTCTTATTGCATGGGTTTTAGTATGCCTGCTGATCCCAAGATTTGGCCATTGGGGTTGCATCTATGCTACCATGAGCAGTAGCATCGCTATGGCTCTATCCGCTTACTGTATAGGCCAAAGCTATTACCCTATACCCTACTATAAAAAGGGATTTATACTTCTTGTATTAACATTTCTTATATTAGCTTCCTACCCTTTATGGTCCGAAAAACTGATATCTTTACAACCAGGATTTGCATATTTATTTCTAAATACCATTACAATAGGCCTATTCTATGCCATAAGTAAATCCTTAAAGAAAATGCTGGCTGACCAAGCAGTCTGCCTTTCTTAATGCTTTACCCCGATAGAATAGGGCTAACTATCGGTGTCCGTTCAGATGAGCGGCAGCGATAGCACCCAACCCTTATGTGCACCAAAAAGCAGATCTACCGGAAATTAAACCCTATCAATTATCATGTGCATCACGGCCATTGTAGACAATGTGGCAAGCGCTACGCTGCTTCTCTACCTAAAGGTGTTTGTTACATCAGATACCTTTGACCCTAAGGTAAAACCAGTAATTGAAGCTTTAATAGGCTTTTACACGGATCTAGCGTATTCTCAAAATACCAAACAGCCTACCAAGCTTTAAAAAACCATTAGGAAAAGTAAAATATTTCATATAGATGAAACGAGTCATTATAATAGAGACAAATTAGGATGGTGCTGGATCTTTACCAATCTTATAGCTAGTCTCCTTAAGGAAGCAGGAGGCTGACAAAACTCATTGAACACTACCAGAGCTATCCTAATTAGGAACCTTTTTCCTTTATAAGACCTTGGATATGAGAAAAAGGCAAGCCAGTAAGAAGCACGATATCTTCCATAGGGTAGCCTTTGAGAAACATAGCCTTAGCTATTTCTATCTTTCCTTTTTCTTGCCCTATTTGGATCCCTTTTTCTTGCCCTATTTGGATCCCTTCGTCCCTATATTTTTGTGCTATAGTTCTCATAATATCTTCTTTATCCTCTCTAGGTAGATATTTTGTGATAACCTTTTCTAGAACAGACTGTTTATCTTCAGGTAGTTTGCTGTCGCTATACCATAAGAAATTTCTCATATAAATATAACCTTTTTCCTTGTCAAGAAGAATACAAGATTTAAAGGTTTCTAAAAATTCTTCCCATAACTTAATTATATCACGAGAATATATATACTTCATAAAGTATTCGAGCATGCCTAAATGTGCCTTTTGCTTAATCTCGTCATCGGACATAGCATACAAGTCTACCAGTTGATAATCTCCTCCCATAAACGATTGAGCAAGAGCGGGGTGACTAAATAAGTCCCATAAATTTCTTGGGGCATTAAAGGGTCTATTCCCATGATATACGACTATGGGAATTATGAGGGGTAATTTTGATGTCTTTTTCGTTTTATGTCTTTCGAGTAGCAAAAATGTATATTTCCATAATTTGTATGCCGTCCAATACTTAGGACTAACCTCAGCTTCTATCAATGTGTAAATGAATGCTTGTTCATTGTTTTTCATTTTGATCGAGAAAACCAAATCACTGAACTTTTGCTTTAAATCTTCCTCTACAAAGGATTCTTTTTCAACCTTAATCGTGGTTAAATCCAATAACGATTTACAAGATTCTGGTAAATAATGGGTTAGAAATTCCTGAGCAGCTATTGGATCTGAAAGGATTAGTTTGGCTAGTCCATCATGTTTTAATCTTTTTACCATAAAGATAACTTACTCAAAAGTATTAAATTAATGTGTCATCTATCAGCCTTGCATAGGTGCGATTCAGCAAGGCCTTAGAACCCAAGGAAGGTAGGCTAACTGATCATTTAAATTTTTCAATTTTGTTTGATGTAATGCGTCAGAAACTTCGTTAAGTCCTTATGGGACATTGTCCCAATAAAAACTTTCGAGTACGCTTCGATAGAGGCCTGTATGTATACGTGCTAAAGTGAAAATATGGCCCAGAAGATTATAAGGAAGACCCTATGCCTTTCTTATAGCTAGTCTCCTTAAGGAAGCAGGAGGCTGACAAAACTCATTGAACACTACCAGAGCTATCCTAATTAGGAACCTTTTTCCTTTATAAGACCTTGGATATGAGAAAAAGGCAAGCCAGTAAGAAGCACGATATCTTCCATAGGGTAGCCTTTGAGAAACATAGCCTTAGCTATTTCTATCTTTCCTTTTTCTTGCCCTATTTGGATCCCTTTTTCTTGCCCTATTTGGATCCCTTTTTCTTGCCCTATTTGGATCCCTTTTTCTTGCCCTATTTGGATCCCTTTTTCTTGCCCTATTTGGATCCCTTTTTCTTGCCCTATTTGGATCCCTTCGTCCCTATATTTTTGTGCTATAGTTCTCATAATATCTTCTTTATCCTCTCTAGGTAGATATTTTGTGATAACCTTTTCTAGAACAGACTGTTTATCTTCAGGTAGTTTGCTGTCGCTATACCATAAGAAATTTCTCATATAAATATAACCTTTTTCCTTGTCAAGAAGAATACAAGATTTAAAGGTTTCTAAAAATTCTTCCCATAACTTAATTATATCACGAGAATATATATACTTCATAAAGTATTCGAGCATGCCTAAATGTGCCTTTTGCTTAATCTCGTCATCGGACATAGCATACAAGTCTACCAGTTGATAATCTCCTCCCATAAATGATTGAGCAAGAGCGGGGTGACTAAATAAGTCCCATAAATTTCTTGGGGCATTAAAGGGTCTATTCCCATGATATACGACTATGGGAATTATGAGGGGTAATTTTGATGTCTTTTTCGTTTTATGTCTTTCGAGTAGCAAAAATGTATATTTCCATAACTTGTATGCCGTCCAATACTTAGGACTAACCTCAGCTTCTATCAATGTGTAAATGAATGCTTGTTCATTGTTTTTCATTTTGATCGAGAAAACCAAATCACTGAACTTTTGCTTTAAATCTTCCTCTACAAAGGATTCTTTTTCAACCTTAATCGTGGTTAAATCCAATAACGATTTACAAGATTCTGGTAAATAATGGGTTAGAAATTCCTGAGCAGCTATTGGATCTGAAAGGATTAGTTTGGCTAGTCCATCATGTTTTAATCTTTTTACCATAAAGATAACTTACTCAAAAGTATTAAATTAATGTGTCATCTATCAGCCTTGCATAGGTGCGATTCAGCAAGGCCTTAGAACCCAAGGAAGGTAGGCTAACTATCATTTAAATTTTTCAATTTTGTTTGATGTAATGCGTCAGAAACTTCGTTAAGTCCTTATGGGACATTGTCCCAATAAAAACTTTCGAGTACGCTTCGATAGAGGCCTGTATGTATACGTGCTAAAGTGAAAATATGGCCCAGAAGATTATAAGGAAGACCCTATGCCTTTCTTATAGCTAGTCTCCTTAAGGAAGCAGGAGGCTGACAAAACTCATTGAACACTACCAGAGCTATCCTAATTAGGAACCTTTTTCCTTTATAAGACCTTGGATATGAGAAAAAGGCAAGCCAGTAAGAAGCACGATATCTTCCATAGGGTAGCCTTTGAGAAACATAGCCTTAGCTATTTCTATCTTTCCTTTTTCTTGCCCTATTTGGATCCCTTCGTCCCTATATTTTTGTGCTATAGTTCTCATAATATCTTCTTTATCCTCTCTAGGTAGATATTTTGTGATAACCTTTTCTAGAACAGACTGTTTATCTTCAGGTAGTTTGCTGTCGCTATACCATAAGAAATTTCTCATATAAATATAACCTTTTTCCTTGTCAAGAAGAATACAAGATTTAAAGGTTTCTAAAAATTCTTCCCATAACTTAATTATATCACGAGAATATATATACTTCATAAAGTATTCGAGCATGCCTAAATGTGCCTTTTGCTTAATCTCGTCATCGGACATAGCATACAAGTCTACCAGTTGATAATCTCCTCCCATAAATGATTGAGCAAGAGCGGGGTGACTAAATAAGTCCCATAAATTTCTTGGGGCATTAAAGGGTCTATTCCCATGATATACGACTATGGGAATTATGAGGGGTAATTTTGATGTCTTTTTCGTTTTATGTCTTTCGAGTAGCAAAAATGTATATTTCCATAACTTGTATGCCGTCCAATACTTAGGACTAACCTCAGCTTCTATCAATGTGTAAATGAATGCTTGTTCATTGTTTTTCATTTTGATCGAGAAAACCAAATCACTGAACTTTTGCTTTAAATCTTCCTCTACAAAGGATTCTTTTTCAACCTTAATCGTGGTTAAATCCAATAACGATTTACAAGATTCTGGTAAATAATGGGTTAGAAATTCCTGAGCAGCTATTGGATCTGAAAGGATTAGTTTGGCTAGTCCATCATGTTTTAATCTTTTTACCATAAAGATAACTTACTCAAAAGTATTAAATTAATGTGTCATCTATCAGCCTTGCATAGGTGCGATTCAGCAAGGCCTTAGAACCCAAGGAAGGTAGGCTAACTATCATTTAAATTTTTCAATTTTGTTTGATGTAATGCGTCAGAAACTTCGTTAAGTCCTTATGGGACATTGTCCCAATAAAAACTTTCGAGTACGCTTCGATAGAGGCCTGTATGTATACGTGCTAAAGTGAAAATATGGCCCAGAAGATTATAAGGAAGACCTTATGCCTTTCTTATAGCTAGTCTCCTTAAGGAAGCAGGAGGCTGACAAAACTCATTGAACACTACCAGAGCTATCCTAATTAGGAACCTTTTTCCTTTATAAGACCTTGGATATGAGAAAAAGGCAAGCCAGTAAGAAGCACGATATCTTCCATAGGGTAGCCTTTGAGAAACATAGCCTTAGCTATTTCTATCTTTCCTTTTTCTTGCCCTATTTGGATCCCTTTTTCTTGCCCTATTTGGATCCCTTTTTCTTGCCCTATTTGGATCCCTTTTTCTTGCCCTATTTGGATCCCTTCGTCCCTATATTTTTGTGCTATAGTTCTCATAATATCTTCTTTATCCTCTCTAGGTAGATATTTTGTGATAACCTTTTCTAGAACAGACTGTTTATCTTCAGGTAGTTTGCTGTCGCTATACCATAAGAAATTTCTCATATAAATATAACCTTTTTCCTTGTCAAGAAGAATACAAGATTTAAAGGTTTCTAAAAATTCTTCCCATAACTTAATTATATCACGAGAATATATATACTTCATAAAGTATTCGAGCATGCCTAAATGTGCCTTTTGCTTAATCTCGTCATCGGACATAGCATACAAGTCTACCAGTTGATAATCTCCTCCCATAAACGATTGAGCAAGAGCGGGGTGACTAAATAAGTCCCATAAATTTCTTGGGGCATTAAAGGGTCTATTCCCATGATATACGACTATGGGAATTATGAGGGGTAATTTTGATGTCTTTTTCGTTTTATGTCTTTCGAGTAGCAAAAATGTATATTTCCATAATTTGTATGCCGTCCAATACTTAGGACTAACCTCAGCTTCTATCAATGTGTAAATGAATGCTTGTTCATTGTTTTTCATTCTGATCGAGAAAACCAAATCACTGAACTTTTGCTTTAAATCTTCCTCTACAAAGGATTCTTTTTCAACCTTAATCGTGGTTAAATCCAATAACGATTTACAAGATTCTGGTAAATAATGGGTTAGAAATTCCTGAGCAGCTATTGGATCTGAAAGGATTAGTTTGGCTAGTCCATCATGTTTTAATCTTTTTACCATAAAGATAACTTACTCAAAAGTATTAAATTAATGTGTCATCTATCAGCCTTGCATAGGTGCGATTCAGCAAGGCCTTAGAACCCAAGGAAGGTAGGCTAACTATCATTTAAATTTTTCAATTTTGTTTGATGTAATGCGTCAGAAACTTCGTTAAGTCCTTATGGGACATTGTCCCAATAAAAACTTTCGAGTACGCTTCGATAGAGGCCTGTATGTATACGTGCTAAAGTGAAAATATGGCCCAGAAGATTATAAGGAAGACCCTATGCCTTTAAATATGAATCGCTCCTCCATAAGCTGCTGCAACGGCTTCCATAATGGCTTCAGACATAGTTGGATGCGGGTGTACACTGTTCTGTATTTCATGCGCTGTAGTTTCTAGCTTACGTGCCACCACGACTTCTGAAATCATTTCTGCAACATTAGTACCTACCATATGTGCACCGAGCCATTCCCCATATTGCGCATCAAAAATTACCTTTACAAACCCCTCTGAAGCACCCGCTGTATGCGCCTTTCCAGAAGCAGAAAAAGGAAAAACGCCTACTTTAACACTATAACCAGCTTCTTGCGCAGCTTTTTCTGTATACCCTACAGAAGCCACCTCTGGTGTTATATAGGTACAAGTAGGTATATTATGGTAATCCAATGGTTCTGGATCAAGACCTGCTATTTTTTCCACACAAATAATGGCTTCTGCAGAAGCTACATGCGCTAGTGCAGGCCCCTTAATTACATCTCCAATAGCATACACCCGCTCACAACTGGTCCTATAATAAGCATCCACTACAATTTTACCCTGTTCTATAAGAATTCCATTTTCCTCTAGCCCTATGTTTTCTACATTAGCCATTATGCCAACAGCAGAAAGAATAGTATCACATGCGAGGGAGATCTCTCCTGCTGCCGTATGGATCGTTACAGTAGGGTTCGCTCCCTTTACGTCCACTGCAGTGACCGTTGCAGCTGTATAAACCTGCATGCCCGATTTAGTAAAAGATTGGTATACCTGCTTGGAAATAGCCTCATCTTCTAAAGACAACAAATAGGGTTGCCGTTCTACCAATGTGACCTTTGTGCCTATCGTATGGTAAAAATAGGCAAATTCACATCCAATAGCGCCCCCTCCTATGATGAGCATAGTGGCCGGTTGTGTAGAGAGTGCAAGTGCTTCCCTATAGCCCATAACCTTAGTCCCATCCGTAGGGAAACCAGGCAGTAAGCGGTTTCTACCTCCCGTTGCTAGTATAATATGCTGTGCACAATAATGCCTTGTAACGCCCGCTGAAAGAGTAAGGGTAACTGTATGGGGAGAGGCTACTTTGCCATGCCCCTTTAGCAGTACAATGTTATGTTTCTTAAAAAGATAATCAATGCCTTTAGCCATAGTAGCTGCAATGGCTCTGCTCCGTTGAACCATGGCGCATAAATCTGGTTGGGCAGCTGTTACTTGAATACCAAAATCTGCTGCATGCTGCAGATAGTCAAATACCTGTGCACTTTTTACCAATGCCTTCATGGGAATACACCCCCAGTTGAGGCAAATACCGCCCACGGCCTCTTGCTCTATAACAGCTACCTGCATGCCTAATTGCGCCGCCCTAATGGCAGCTACATAACCAGCTGGTCCACTTCCAATTACGATAAGGTCATATTGTGCGTCTACGGGAGTCATTGTGGTCATTATACTGTAATCTTATGTTCGTATGGTAGTTGAATTACTGCTTGGCGTAACGCTACCATTACAATAGTTAATCTACAATAGCTAAAATCTGTTTTACGGTATCGATTGTTTCTTTATTTTCTGCTATAAGCATGAGTAAATCAAATGCTGTAAGAACGATATCTCCTCTAGGTATTACATAGGTATCGTTTCTTCTTATTAGCAAAATCAACGAATCTGCTGGTAAATTCAACTGTACCAGTTTTTTACCGATAGCGGGTGAATGGCTAGGCACAATCAATTCTACTAATTCACTTTCTATTTCTTCTGGGAGCTTAATACTAGGGAACTGTTGCTCCACTGCCTCTTCCTCTAACCGCAGCCATTTAGCTAATGGAGAAAGCGTAGTACCCTGAAATAAAATAGAAGTGAGTACCACAAAAAAAACAATATGGTACATCACATCTGCTTGGTGGATATTATCTAGCAGCGGATACGTAGCAAAAACAATGGGAACTGCCCCCCTAAGCCCTACCCAAGATATAAAAACCTTATGATTGAAGCCCATTTTTCTAGAAAAACATAGCGAAATAAAAACGCTCAATGGACGGGCTATAAACATTAAAAAAATGGAAAGCAATAGGCCTATGCCTGCAATAGGGAGCAGTTTATGTGGATAAACCAATAAGCCAAGCATTATAAACATAATAATTTGCATCAACCAAGAAATACCTTCGCAAAATTGTATGATGTTTTTCTTATAGGGGAAATTTTGCTTGCCTAATAGCAATCCTACCAGGTAAACTGCCAAGAAAGCATTGCCATGCAGGGAATGGGTAATGGAATAGGTAAAAATAACTACCGCTAAAATCAATCCTGGATAGAGGGAGCGGTTTGTAAGCCGTAGATTGTCAAGCAGCAAAAGCATAAGCTTACCTACCAATAAGCCTGCTATACCACCTACGACCATTTCGCGTACAAACATAAGAATAGCATCCATGGGACGAATGGATTGCTGGGTTATCAATAATGTTTTAAACAAAAACATCAAAAACCAAGCCATGGTATCATTGCTGCCCGATTCTAATTCCAGTAATGGGCTTAAGTTATTTTTTAAGCGTATATTTTTAGACCGAATGATCGCAAAAACAGCAGCCGCGTCTGTAGAGGCGACAATAGCCCCCATAAGCATCCCCTCTAAAAGGGTAAACTGAATATTGTTTTTCCATAGCTTGGTTATACCCCAAATAAATAAACCAACACTCCCAGTAGTAATGAGAATACCAACGGTTGCCAATGCTATACCACTCCATACAATAGGACGTATATGCTTGTATTCTGTTTCTATGCCTCCTGTAAAAAGAATAAGGCTTAACGTAATAGCACCCAATAGCTGAGCAGCTACAGGGTTGTGGAAGTCGATATTACCCAATTGTTTATGACCAGCAGCCATGCCCACCAATAAAAAAATAACTAAGGAGGGAATCCCTAGCCTGGTAGATAATTTGGTTGTTATAATACTTATAAAAAGTAGAAATGAGCTGGCAATAAGTAATTTTTCTGGTGTTAGCTGCATCAGTTTCTAAATAAATGTAAACAACCACTTGTGGTAAACGTTGCTTTCACATGCATAAAGCATATATTTATACCCTACTAAAAGCGAATAAAGCAATAGTTATGCCGTACTAAAAGCAAATTAGGCAAAATATAACAAAAAAGCACTTAATCTATTATAATTATTATTTAAAATTGATAGCCTTACGGACCTGCTCTTTTATTTAAATTTTATAGCAAGCGTACCTTACTTTATGCGTTATTTCCTATACATAGCCTACCTAGGTAAGTCCTACAGTGGTTGGCAAACCCAACAGAACGCCTGTTCCGTGCAAGAAGTAATAGAGCAAGTATTGAGCAGGCTACTAGCTACAAAGACACGCATTCATGGCAGTAGTAGAACGGATAAGGGGGTACATGCCCAGCAGCAAGTAGCCCATTTTGATGCCATTAAACCAATAGATGATGTGGAAAACCTAATCTATAGGTTAAACCGCATGTTGCCCATTGATATCAGTATTACAGCTATTCGCCCCGTACAGGATGATGCGCATGCCCGCTTTGATGCCTGCTACCGCATATATGAATATGCCATTGTTTATCATAAAAATCCATTTTATGCTGCTACAACTGTTTGGTTCTATCGGTTACCACCACTCCCCTTATTGAATCAAATAGCTGCCCTCTTTTGTGTACAAACAGATTTTGAATTTTTTAGTAAAGTTTCTCCTCAAGTTATGACTTCTGTATGTACCATAAAAGAAGCTATTTGGATTGATCTAGGTAATTCTATTATATTTCGTATAAAAGCAGATCGTTTTTTACGTGGTATGGTACGGATTATCGTAGCTACCATATTGAAGGTAGGCTATGGTACGATGAGCGTAGAGACCTTGTCAAACTGGATACGAACCAAGCCTGCGCAACGCCCCTTACTTACGCTCGTCCCATCTCATGGTTTGACTTTAACAGAAATAGGTTATCCAGAAAGGTTGTTTGTAGAAAAGTGAGCGTTCACCCGCATGTGCACATAGACGCATAAGCCTATTAAGATGTACAAAATAAAAGAGAGCGTTCATAAAGGGAACGTACATTTGGCATTTATTTCCAGCTATGCTAGACTGATAAAAAAAGGAAATACCAACGCTTGAAAGATGAAATACATGTACAATAAAATAAGATTTAATTAAGTATGAAAAGTGCAAAAGCTATTTTAGCAAAACCGTTGTTGTTAGGGTGTTTAAGCTTAATGTTAACAGGATGTAATAAAAAAGAAGCCACTATAAATATTATGCCAAAACAAGGACCAAGTGACATGACAGCATTAGGCAGTGCGATTGAACAAACGAATAAATTGCTACTGGATTTAAATACAGAATTAGCAACAAAATACTACAAAGAACCTACGCATGAATCGCTTATGATGCAATTTAATCAAATACTAAGGATCCCTGACTATGCACACATAATAACGGATGGCTTTAATGGCCAAGACCCAGATGGCATGACCGCACTAGGCAAAGCTGCAAAAGCAGGCGATAGAAAATTAGTACACTGGTTACTAAAATGTGGTGCAAAGGCAGATACCGTAGATAGGGCAGGTTATGGAGCTATAGACTATGCTATACGCAACTTGAACAAAGATATAATCAAGCTATTGCTAAATAGTAATCATACGCTAAAAATAAGATTAAATCCTTCCGATAAAATGATCGCATTACGTAACGCTATCAAGGAAAATTCTTTGGGTATCGTACGCTACTTAGTAACGAATAGGGCTCCTATACATATAACCAGTCAATTTCTTAGGCGGCCTCTATTATTGGCTGCTGAACAGGGAGATTGTGACATTATAAATGATTTATATGGTAAAGTAATCGAATTATGTAACCCTGCAACGAAAAATTCTTTGGATTCGGCACATTACTGGCTAATAAATAATGCTTCTGGTGATCCAATAAAAAGTCTTTCAAGGCCTCTATTCTTGGCTGCTGAATATGGAAATTGCGCTATTGTAAAGTATTTATACGAGCAAGAAGTCAATCATGATAATAATTTAGACATAAATAAAACTACTTCTCCATATGGGAAAGCAGCTTTATGCCTGGCTGTTGAACAGGGATATATCGATATTGTAAAACACCTATACGAGCAAGAAACCTATGATAATGGTTTTAACTTATTGGTCTTAGCCTTAGCTATTAAAAATGGGCATCTGCCTATCGTTAACTTCTTAGTCGAAGGAAAGAAAATCAATGATCTAAATAAGGCTTTACGGTATACTATCCATGATTTAGATAATATGGAAAGTTTGAAGCCCTATAAGGAAATAGATGTATATTCACAACATCCAACAGGTGCCTTTAATATTGAGGAACGTATCTTCTACTTGGGCACAAAAAAGGGGGGAAAACTTATAAATTTAGTTGATAAGCAAGCCAATGATAGCGTTACTAAATATTTAAAAAAACGTCGGAAAACTATATAATAAGTCATCACACTACAACGCATATGCAAGATCCCATTATTGCGCTTGCTACACCGAACGGCGTAAGTGCCATCGCCGTAATAAGACTTTCTGGACGTGGTGTTATTTATGCTGTAAATCAAGTATTTAAAGGAAAAGATCTAACGCAACAAGCTTCACATACCATTCATTTTGGGGTTATACGACAAGGTCAAACTGTAATTGATGAGGTATTGGTTTCCATTTTTATAGCCCCACATTCTTTTACCAAAGAAGATTCCGTTGAGATCTCTTGCCATGGTTCGCCCTTTATTGTAGCACAATTGATAGAACTGTTTGTAGCGCGCGGTGTTCGTGTAGCAGATCCGGGAGAATTTACCAAGCGTGCTTTTCTAAATGGCCGATTTGATTTGACCCAAGCAGAAGCCGTAGCGGATCTCATTGCTGCTAATTCTGCCCTAACCCATCAAATCGCACTAAACCAAATGCGGGGTGGTTTTTCTTCCCAATTACAGGAATTGCGCAAAGCATTGATACATATGGCAGCATTGTTGGAATTAGAATTAGACTTCTCAGAGGAAGATATTGCGTTGGTAGATAGGATCCACTTAAAAACGTTAACGACAGAACTGTTGGCAACGCTACAGCAACTGATAGAAAGTTTTAAATTAGGCAATGTAATTAAAAATGGGATAGCTGTAACCATCCTAGGGGCCCCTAATGTAGGGAAATCCACCCTATTGAATGCTTTGTTACAAGAAGAACGCGCTATTGTTTCACCTATAGCGGGTACTACACGAGATACCATTGAGGGTCATTTGAATTTAGATGGTTTGCTCTTTCGGTTTGTAGACACGGCTGGCCTAAGGGAAAAAGCATCCGACGATATAGAAGCCATAGGCATAGAACGTGCTAAGCAGCAAGCAAGCAAAGCATTGGTAGTACTTTACTTAGTAGATCTCTCTTGTATGACCGTTGTACAGGCGGAGCAAGCAATCGCTACCTTAAACTTAGCAAAAGCTTCGTTGATTAAAATTGGCAATAAGATGGATATTGCCTCCTCTGCTGCCCTAACAGCTTTTAAAGCCAAAAATTATCTACTTACAGCTGCGCAAACCAATGAAGGGATAGATAAACTTAAAAGCAAAATTTTAAATCTATTCAACCAAGCGCAAATACAAACAGCGGAAACGGTTGTTGTTAATGCACGGCACTATGAACGACTGCAAAAAAGTAAAACAGCATTGGAAGCAATACGGACAGGGTTGGAGGAGCATTTACCCAATGAATTATTGGCATCAGCTATCCAGATTGCCCTACATTCCCTAGGTGAAATCACAGGCACTATTACTACAGAAGAGATCCTGGGGGAAATCTTTTCTAAATTTTGTATTGGGAAATAAGCCACGGGACAGAAGGCTGGCCAACATACCCCCAGCCCGCTTTCTTCCCAGGGAAGAGCTGGCCACGTAACAACTGGTAAGCTATAAGCGATTTAAGCTATTACAGTAATCTTTTATGCTTTTTTTAAACATTGCCAGTGCAGCCTCTATCTTCTCTTTTCTTTCTGGTTGACCGCTTCGTAAAGCTACATTTAATATTTGATAAAATTGCTGAATTGGTTGGTTTAACTTATTTTCACCTGTTTCTTGTAGCATACTCACCAATTTTTCTTCTACTTCTTTACAAGCGATGTTTATTCCTTCACGCCCTTCTGCTACGCACAACAAATTACCTACTCTTACCAAGAAATCTAATGTTCTTAACAAAAAAACAATCTTTTCCTGCTTTTTCTTCTCATATTCATCAGTTGGCGTAGGTATGTTGCTAGAGGGTGGTTGGTTGGGTGACTTAGAGGACGATGGATTGGACTTGGGCTCAGACTCTGGTTCTGGCTTGGGCTTCAGCGGAATAGCTGGATACGTTTCCTGTGTACCAAAAGAAGAATCTGGTTCTAGCTTGGGCTTACTTTCTTGACAAGCTTGCCCTGTATTTACAAGCAATAATCCAACCATCCCGTACATATATATAGGATTGCGGTAAATAGTAAATCTGTGGCACATGGTAGTATCTGTTATCTTTCCCTTCCTTGCCCTTCTATTTTAAGCGCATCATTCCCTACAGCAGTCACAAACGCCTTCGCAGGAAAATATTTCTCTTGTTTAATTTGTTGCCTACTAAAACCTATCTCTTGTAGCTTCGCTTTGCTTTCATCAATCATATAAGGATTACCGCAAAGGTAAACCAGATTATGCATAGGATTTAAAGCAAGCGTATTAAATGCATTTTGCACATAACCAGTATAATAGTAATCCTTTGCTAAAGGCATGGCTTCTCTACTTAGGTAAACATGAAAATGGAAACGTGCCTGCTTTTTAGCCAATGCAACAAAATCTGCCTCATATAAAAGATCTTGGGTATAGCGTACCCCTAACAGTAACGTTACCTTTAGCAAGGGATCTTTTTCTAGTCGTTGGGCAAGGGCAGGCAGCATGGAACGATAGGGGGTTACGCCTGTACCAGTAGCTACCAATAGGTAATGGGCAGCGGGTTCTCCTTCGTCAAGGATAAGATGACCTTGTGGACCTATACAAAGTAATTCATCCCCTAATGTTAGGTTAAAGAGCTTGGCAGTAGCAAACCCGTGGTCAACAGCTGCTACGGCAATTACCCAAGGAGCCCCTTCTGCAGGGCTATTGGCTAAACTGTAGCTGCGACGCATCAGTTTACCCGCTTCATTAGGTAATAAAAAAGTAATAAACTGGCCAGGTATAAAATGGAACGAAAGATTATCCGTACGTGTAAAGGTTAACTCTATTACACGTGGCGTTAGCATCTTTTGTTGCTTAAGCCTTACTGTAAAAGGTTGGCGTATCATTTTAATTTTTCACTTCTCCTACTGCTAACATACGCTAACATACTGAAATACAACCTGCCCCCAGGATTGGGTAAATAAGAATAGCCATAAAGCAACATCTACAAATATAAAAATTAATTCTGTCTTCATAAAATTTTACAAGCGCTACCTTATTTGCGTGAAAATAAATGCAACATATAATGGTACTAATTGCATCGAACAAGCTGATAAACTTCCCTTTAATAAAAATTGTGCCGTGCGTAGGGGGTATTGCTTTTTGATTAGGAAAAAAAGAACAACAGAACTGATTATACATTTACACAAATTTTAAGGGGCCTTTATTTGGATTATATTAAAAATATACATAAGTAACCTTTAACAGGTCTTTTACAGTAAGCTATCTTTCTTTGTTAGACTTCATACTTATACAATCAACCTATTCCAAGACTTGTTATGGACATACATTCTTCAACCTTTAAAGCTAGAAAACATGAAAATGATACACAATCTAGAAAGGAAAGGATGGGCAACCCCTCTGTGGTATGTTTCTTTATTAGCATTAAGCGGACGGTGTGGCCAAGCAAACAAACCATACAAGAAATCTGCGAGCCATACACTATCCCTTTCAACAGAAATTCCTTCTACAACTAAAGGAATAAACACGCCACCTCCTTCCTTACCAACCATTCCCTATGGGGATCGTAAGGTAGAAGAAAACCTCACAAGAAATATACTGCCCCTTCCTAACTCGACCCATGTAGGTCATGCTACAACACCTATTCCAAATAGTATAAATACACATAGCTTACCCAGCAGTAGTACAGAACAGATTACACAACCAACCAGTGTAACGCAGCATGGCAGCGCATCTGGAAGCAGATTTAGTTGGACAAAGCTTAAAACATGGTTACCAAAGCTAATTACTGGAAATAATAACAGAAACCCAAAACCGGAAGATAAAAAAGCTCACAAGGAAGAAAATAAGCTTTCTTATGATGAGGAATATTCGTTCTTAACTGAAGATGAGGATCCTATTTCCTTAACCGAAGATGAGAAGAATGCGTTCTTAACCGAAGATGAGGATTGAAAATAACGCTCTCCGCAACGGATGGAAAAAACGCCCACTATAACGCTTATCCATCTTGTTTACCAAAACAAGGTGGATCCCCTAACGGGGAGTAAGGAATCAGAAAGTAAAAAGAAGCATTCTTAAAATGCTTAAACCAATGCCTTACGTAACCTAGCTACAGGTAAATGCAGCTGCTCCCTATATTTTGCTACTGTACGACGCGCTACAGAATAGCCTTCTGCTATTAATAATGCCTCAATATGCCCATCTGGATAAGGATTACTTTTATTCTCGCTATCAATTAACTCTAAAATTCTTTTTTTAATTGCCTTATTACTAACATCTTCTCCCGTAACCTTACGAAGGCCTTCTGAAAAGAAAAACTTAAGGGGATAAATGCCAAATTTTCCTTGAACCGATTTTTGATTAACGATTCTGGAAATGGTAGAAGCATCCATAGCAACTTTATCGGCCACATGCTGCAAAATCATAGGGCGCAATTTATCTACCTCCTCCCCTTCTAAGAAAAAGGCCGTTTGTAACGCAACAATCGCTTCCATCGTCTTTAAAAGTGTCTGGCTGCGCTGGCTAAGCGCTTCCATAAACCATTTGGCATCTTCTAACTTTTTTTTTAAGAAAACTACCATTTCCTGAGTGGCTACATCCTGCTTGGCTTTCTGTTCATAGCACTGCAACATGGTAAGATACTTTTGGTTCAAGCAGGGCTTGTAAGTGGAATAATACAGCAGATCAACTACAAGCTTTCCTTCCTTTTCTATTACTATGAAATCAGGAGATAGATACTCATTAGTATAGGGTGCGGTATGTTGTACGTTTGCTGGCCTTGGATTCAACCGAGTAATATGGGCAAAGGCCTCTTTTAATAGCTGCTTATTGGTAATGCCTAACTTTTTTACAATGACCGCATAATGCTTTTTAGTAAATGCTTGGAAACAATTGCTAACTACTTGATAGGCCAATTGTACAACTGGATCCAGTTGATTCTGTGCCTGCAATTGCAGTAATAAACATTCTTGTAAGTTTCTAGCTGCAATACCAGGTGGATCTAAGCTTTGGATAGCCCGCAATACCTGTTCTACCTCCTCTAAAGAAATTTCTAGATAATACATTACATATAAATCTTGCACAATAATTTCCAAATCATAAGGAAGAAACCCCCCTTCATCTAAACTTCCGATTAAATATTCCCCTATGGTATACCCTACTTCACTTAAATGAAGCAGCTGCAGTTGTGCTTTTAACTTTTCCTGAAACGAAAGGATAGCTGGCGTCCAGGTATCCCGCGCTGCCCTGGCTTCTGTTTTGGGATAGGAACCTATTGGGCAACCATACGTATATTCTTGCATCAGGATCTCATCCTCTTCTCTATCAACTACTTCTTGGTTCACTTCCTGGGTATCCTCTAATAAAGGATTAACGGCTATCTCCTTCGTGATATAATTATCCAATGCCGTAGTAGGTAACTGCAGCAATTTAATAAATTGGATTTGTTGTCCAGATAGCTTATGCGCTAGCTTTTGTTCTAATTGTAGTTTTTGCATCTAGCATTCCAGTTGGATAAAATGAAAATTATCTATAAATAAATCTCTAATGCATTAAACATTTTTGCTTAACTGTTCGTAGAACACCCTCCTCTTTAGACTAAAAGTAATTTATATAGACTAGTAGAATTAAAATTAAGAAACTTTTACAATCTCCCCCAAATACCCTCTACGGCAATAAGTCTGTATGTTTACCATTTCCCATAAGTAGGATCATTTTAATAAGCTATGCGGGATGCTACCTTCCCACCAATTCCTTAAACCTAGCATAAGCAAGTTTATACCTTGCTTTAGAAAAAACTTGCTTAGAAAGTGGAAGTTACCTAAACTTCTCTTAACCAGACTTAAAATAGTAGAAAATACTTTTGAAAAAGTACGTTTCCTGTTGCGTGTAAAGCTATTTCCGCCTTTGGAATGGGTTTGCTGCAATAGAAATGAATATACTTTTATCTTTAATTCCCAAAAAAAAATATCCCCCTAAAAATTTTCCATACAAAACGCATTATATACTTTATTTATGGAATAAAAAAAGAAAATTTACACGTTACAGTAAGAACAAAAAGCAAATATGCAATTACACTATAATGCCTATTAATCAGTATAATACAACTCTTAAATTGACGCCATTGCCTGTTCAGGTCAGCGGTTTTAAAGCGATAATACTTTGTAGCTGTTGAAAAGGATTTATCTTTTATAGTTCCAAGTTAGGTACAAAGAGATAATCCGTTCTAAGAACCTATTCCCCTTTTCTGCTTGAATAAAGTAAGCGTTTTTACGCTAGACTACGTAATGTCTGATTGGAGGCCGTTGCAATAGACTTTAAAAATTTTTACCTAACCATGCACATTTATTTTTAGTCAAAGGTTGACTTACATTAATTATTTATATTGATTTGGGTTATTATTTTTAGGATTTTTTATGCTATTTCTAGGGCAATCAAACCAAGTAATCCATTAAGTTTAGTAGATAGAACAGCTAATCAACGTAAATACTTACATTTATCAGGCAAACCTGCCTATAATCCACTGCTTGTGTTTAAAATGGTATTGCTTCACCATAAAAATGGAACTGTAAATGTGTCCGAAAGTTATCAGAAAGATGTAGGTCCAGAAGCAAGTTGGACAAAAAAAAGCATACGCTTTACTATGGCTATAAGCGATTCCTCCTAGTGGAAAGTAAAGAAGGGTTGGTCCTAGCAGAGGGTTGGTCCTAGCAGTCCGTACCACAAAAGCCTCTAGCCATGATAGCAGTAATTCCCCTTATCCCCTACAGCTAAACGGTTTAATCAATTGGTAGCAAAGACACGTTATAAGGGAAGAACGCGTATTTGGTAATATTAAAAATTGGTTCCATACTTCAGGAGCCCGTTATATAGGCCTTGCAAAAACCCATACGCAACAGCTTAGGGAAGCAATAGCCCACAACGTATACAGGTCTCCCAATAGTATAGTAAGCAGTACTTAGGGAGATAGTCTATCCAAAATGGATTAAAAACTATAAAAATCAATAAATAATAAAAACACCTAACCCTATAAGATCAAAAAGCAACCCTAATAAGCGTAGAAACATAGAAAAAATCGATCTATCACAACGGTCTCCAGCATGTGTGGGTACCCTAATAATAACTTTCAAGCCATACCAGGTCTGTTTACTCGGTTTTTTAATGCACCTTAAAAAGGCAAGTAAATCAATAGCATGATTCAAGAAAGCTCTATAAAAGACAACTAACACCCTAGCGATCTCTTTTAAGTAATAGCCTAAGGATGTAACCGCACTATGTCAACCATGGCAATATCTTTCACAGTCTCTAGTTAAATAGATGGGATCAACAAGCTCGCCACATTAAACCTTCCGTATTACCTTACTATTGTTGTACAAACATTATTATGTACCCTAAACAGTTCTGCAGCAAAAACAAATAATTCTAAAAAAGCAGTTTTTCGAAACCTCCAAAGCGCTACGGTAGGTTCAACCCGAAGAAAAGATCAGCAATGCACCTATTTCCGTCAACTTCCAACGCTTTCCTACCATCTCTATTTTGGATATATATATCTATTGAATGTGCCTTATCTTGACCATGCTTAAGCAATAACTTTATTATCTCTATCCAGTTCAAGTTACAAGCTATATGCAACGGGGTCTCACGAATCCAATTTTGAATATTGGGATTTATAGGAAACGATTTATTTTTATCATGCTGAAGCAATAACTTGATAATTTCTAAACTGTTCTTAGATGCAGCAATGTGTAACGGTGTGTGACCAAATCCAGATTGGATATTTGGATTTATTTTAGCATGTTGAAGCAACAAGCTAACAATATCTTTATTATCATCATATACAGCTAAATATAATGCTGTCCAACTCCTGCTATCCCCGCTAACACTATTTCTAGAATTTATAGCATTTATATTCAGCTTATTATCCTGAAGCAGTAAGTTAAGCACTTCCTTGCGTTTTTCAATTACAGCCAAATGTAACGGAGTAATAGCACCATAAACAGAACCTACACTAGCATATTGATTGATATCTGCACCTTTATCTAACAAAAATTTACAAATTGTCGTACGCCCTTTATATATAGCTATAAACAAAGTAGGGAGGGAATTATACATTTCACTTGAACCTTCTTTAATAATATAGGAAAGCATAGCCATTGGATTTAATGGACTACTTGCATGCCTACGTAATACATCGATTGCTATTTCGTCTTTCTCCTGACTGTACTTATCAAATAAATCATAGTAATAATCTATATCGCATATCGACCCTTTAGATGTTTGCATTGTTTTAATTGTATCATTAGGAAAAAATTCATTTCCATATTCCTTTTTTTTCTGACTTTTCTCTATTTCTTTTTCTTTCTTTATAAATTGTTCTTCTTTTGAAACTATGCCCTTTTGATCTTGGTTACTGGTTCCACTCATCATCCCTAACCGACCCCCTGCTCGGCTACATCCCACTAGCATAACAGAAAACAATAAAAACCAGATCATATCACATTTCGTATTATGGATGTTATGGATTACTTTCATACCTTTTAAACATTTAAACAATTTTCTTTACTACATAGTCTCCAAACTAGAGGTTCTTATAATATAATCAACATCAACAATACATATAAGCTATTGCCTATCGTGCACCACATGCACCTGCATATTCCTAATTTACTTACAAGATTCTTATTGCTATATCAAACTCAACCAATGCTTCAATATACTCAGAAACAAACACTATTTGCTCTGGTAACATATTCTGTGGGCTATACCTCCAACATGCTCTTCTAGCTTCTTAACTATTAACTTAGCTGTTTACTCCACTATGCCAAGAAAATACCATACGTGGTCTTCTATACTTTATAGCTTTATCCTATTCTTACAATAGAAGTTCTGTGTGCGCTTCTATAAACCGCTTATTATCATAATAGCAGCAAGTGTACTTACATGCTACCTTTTCTAGTTTTGTACTACGTATAATTTTCTTCCCAGCATTACATGCTAATCCAGTTGTTGTAGTTGAAAATTGAGCGCATAACGGCAACAGTATAATTTTATCTAAAGAGAAACTAAGCACTTATTGTACTACACGCTCAATAAAAGGATACCCTTATCGCCCCCTATACCTACTTTTATACATGTTGTAGCACGCTCCTTACTTTAAAAATTTCATTTCATTTTTATGCTATTTTTTTGCCAGCATTCCAGTTGGATAAAATAAAAATTATCTATAAATTAACTTTTAATGCATTAAACATTTTTGCTTAAGTGTTCGTAGCACATCCTCCTCTTTAGACTAAAAGTAATTTATATTGGCTAGTAGAATTAAAATTAAGAAACTTTTACAATCTCCCCCAAATAGCGAAACGGTTACAGCCAAGGGATGGATTCGGACCAAACGCGTAAGCAAACAAACTGTATTTCTTACCATTAATGATGGTTCTTGTCAGCAAGATTTACAGGTAGTGCTATCTCCTGCACAGCTTCCAGAAAATTTACTCAATCAAATAGGAACAGGGGCTAGTGTTGCCATTACGGGATTTATGGTTGCTTCAATGGGGGAGAAGCAAAACGTAGAATTACATGGTCAGCAAATGGTAGTATTGGGGGATGCACCAAAATATCCACTGCAACCCAAGGCACATTCATTGGAATTTCTACGTACTCTGCTACACCTGCGCTTCCGTACACGCACATTTGGTGCTATATTTCGTATTAGGCATGTAATTAGCTATGCCATACATCGTTTCTTTCATGAGCGTGGTTTTATCTATTTACATACCCCTATTATCACAGCAGCAGATGCAGAAGGAGCTGGTGCATTGTTTCAGGTAACAAGCCCAAACCCCACTGCTCAAGCAGCAGCTGGACCATCTGATCCTACAGAAGCATTTTTTAAAGAGATTGCCCATTTAACGGTATCTGGTCAGCTGGCAGCAGAAGCTGCTGTGATGGGGCTCCATTCCGTTTATACTTTTGGACCTACCTTTAGAGCAGAAAATTCTAACACTAGCCGCCATTTAGCAGAATTCTGGATGGTAGAACCTGAAGTGGCTTTTAACGATTTGGATGATACGATTGCGCTCGCAGAAGAATTGGTAAAAGCATTACTAGATGCGCTACTCGCCAACTGCTCAGAAGAGCTAAAATGGTTGGAACAGCGTACCATACGCAACATAAATGAACCCTCCCCACAACTTCCTCTATTAGAACGCTTAACCTTTGTACGGGAAACCCCTTTTACCCGCATTACTTATACAGAGGCAATTGATATTCTTATGGATGCATTGCCCAATAAAAATGGGACATTTGCCTATCCTATTAAAAGTTGGGGGAGCGACCTTCAATCTGAACATGAACGCTACCTAGTAGAACAACACTTTCAAAGACCTGTTATTGTAACAGATTACCCCAAGGGGCTAAAAGCATTTTACATGCGTCAAAACGATGACAACAAAACCGTAGCCGCTATGGATTTGCTTTTTCCTGGTGTCGGTGAAATAATCGGAGGTTCCCAAAGGGAAGAACGCATGGATTATTTAACAGCAGCCATGCAACGCATGCATATTTCGCTAGCGGATTTAAATTGGTATCTGGATACAAGGCGTTTTGGTACGATACCCCATAGCGGCTTTGGGATGGGATTAGAGCGTTTTATGCTCTTTGCAACAGGTATGGAAAACATACGCGACGTTATTCCATTTCCACGTACACCGGGCCATATAGCATGCTAATTTTGAGGCGTTTCGCAAACATTAAAACATTTCTTATTAAAAACCAATCTAATTGTATGAAGTCATCCAAAAACTTAACACAAAAAATAAAGCTATAAGAAACCTGTTAAAACAGTATTATGGATCAAATTTGCTGTTGCAAGCATAATGGAAATCTGACCGATACTTTCTATTAAATCGCTATCACGTGTTTAGAAAGTGGTAGGGTGGTATTCGGGAACTTGTTTGGTATTGCCCTAAAAGTGGAAACATTTCCAAAAATCTTCTGCCTTATCCGATGTAGTAATAACTGCCAACTAAACTAACTATAACCAGATAAATCCCTACTAATACAAACATAATGGCATCGGATTTTAATATAATTCATTCTTTGGCCATGATATTGGTACAGACATTGGCTGAGTAACTCTAAAGAAGCCTCTAACTCTTGCTGATTGGCTTGCTTATTGAGGATAACATGTAATTGTTTTAACTGTATTTCATTAATTTTATCTCCTCTCAATAAATAGGCATATGCACTATAAATCTTTACGATCAACCTATATACTGCATTGAAAAAAGCTGCCCAGATGCATGTCGTTTAAATCCATAGCAGCGCCGCAGTAAGAGCAGTATCTCTGCAATAATGGGTGGCTTTTTTCCTTATTATAAGGATTATAAGATAGCGTTGAGAGAAGTACTTCTCTTACTAGACTGAATAAGTACAAGTTATGGGTTATAATTGAAGGGAAGCAATAAAAGCCGTATCAAGTCCAGTAATTTTCGCAATAAAGGAGATCTCAGCACCATTCACTAGCATGGCTTTAGCTATTTCAATTTTACCTTGCATTATATCTTTCTCCATACCCTTTTCCATGCCTTGCATTATCCCCTGCTGTCTGCCTTCTTCGATGTATTTCTGCGCAATCGTTCTCATAATCGTAGCTGTTTCTTCTTTAGATAGATGACCCGAAATGATCTGTTCTAATGCCGCCTGTTTTTCTTCCGGTAGCTTCGCATCGCTATACCATACCAAAGCTTTTATACAAATATAACCTTTTTCTTTATCTACTAAGAGGGCGTGTTGGCAGTGTGTAAATAGGTTTTCCCATAATTTGAGCATATCGCGTTTATGGATGTGTTTAAGCAGGTATTCAAACATAGCCAAATGCCTCTTTTGTAAGATGGCATCATCTGGCATACTCTGTAAATCAATGAGCTGATAATCTTCAGCCATTCATTTTGGGGCTTGTGCAGGGTTGCTAAACAATTGCCATACATTCCTGGGTGCTTGGTATGGTTTAGAGCCATGGTAAATTACAATGGGACATATTAAAGGTAACCTGTTTTTATTTTTCCTATTGCGTTCGCATAACAAAAGCATGTATTTCCATAAGCGCAATGCCATCCAATGATCTGGTATAACTTGTTCCTCAATTAATACATAGACAAAAGCTTTTTCCTGATTTTTGGTTTTAACGGAATAGAGGAGATCGGTTAGTTTTCTTTTAAGGTCACCTTCAACAAAAGATTCTTTTTCTATGGTGATCTGACTTAAATCAACAAGCGCTTTAAAGTCAGCTGGTAAATAGTGTTCTAGAAATTCCTTCGCAGCTAGCTGGTCCGTTAAGATCTTTTTGATTAAAGCATCCTATTTTGGATTGTTGCTCATACTGCCTTATAGTTTAAACGGAAGAGGGGCATAAACTATATTCTTAAAAAGCTGACACTGTTACGCCTTTGCCTGTATCTAACTTAATCTTAAAATAAGGAAATACCTATCTTAACAAAATAAGGCTATTGCTTGTTTATAAGCAATGCTTCCTCCGCTGCCTGCTTCAAGAGGATAGCCATGCCTGGTTCTCCATAGCGCTGGGCCAGCTCCACGTCGATGGTTAAGCTTTCTTTGGCCATGGCTTGTACAACGGTAGGATCTTTGTAACCGGAAGCATGCTTTAAATCATATAACCGCTCTGCCAGCTTCACATAGAGTACAGAAAAATACTCTTTTTGCAAGGATTCCTTAAAGCGGTTGGCAATAGCCAGCAACGATTTCTCTAAACGCTTCCGGCTGTCGATAGCGATTACGTTTTCTACAAAGCAGTAGACGATTAGGTGGTAATTGGCTTTGATATAGGAAAGCGGCAGGCGGGTATAGCGGACCAAATCATACAGCAGCGTCGCATAAACCAGTTTAGCATGGCCATCTGTCCAAGCAGCTACCCACTCAGCAATTCCTACGGCACGTACATAAAAAAGCTGACCCGATGCATGCCGTTTAAATCCATAGCAGCGCCTTAATAAGAGCAGTATCTCTGCAATAAGGAAAGGATCTATACTTTCAAAGGAAGGAATCCAATCATGAAAAGCGGACAATGTTGCTAACGATGCGGTCTTTTCATGGGGCGTAATAGAGACTTCCTCCTGCGTACCCGCTTCCCTCGGTAAGGAAAGTGCTAGCATCTCCTCTCTTACTTGGGTCACATCCAGCGGGAGTAGGCAGACCAGCTGTTCTGCATGCGGCAACAACAGAAGTCCATAGTGCGCATGCACAATCGATGCTAAATTTTCTTTGTGTAGGTTTACCTTTTGCGGAGATACAAAAGGATCCACTGGTTGGGTAGTCGCAGGGCTTTCCACGTCATATATTGCTTGTAGGGTAGGCATGCTTTTTTCTCCAACACACAATATTAACGCCAACGCAGGAAAAGAGATACAATCAGGATCTCCATCCGCTTCAAGCGGTTCTCTCTTTTTGTAGCGCAATTGGGTAAGTTGCAGCTGTAGCGTAATAGGGAAACGAAAGGAAGCGCTGGATTGCCTTACATGGTTAAGAGCCAGGAAGAGAAGCCGTACCAACTGCTCCCTATCGCCTAGCATGGTATCGGGTATATTTACGACTTCCTCTACCCATAAACCAGGTAAGTAGCCTTTTTCTTTTTGGTAGGCTAGCTCTCCTGCATCGATAAGCGCTTCTAATGGAATAACCTTTGGTTGTAAAAGAAGCTGGTCTTGGCGTTTGGCTCGTGATCTAAAATAGTAGGCCCATTCTGCAAATTTATCGATGATGCTTTGGAAGTCTTCCTTGAGGAAGGGGGTAGTACTGTTTACAAAGGCAATAGATTGCGTAACATGTTGGATGGCTTTTTCTAAAATAGTTCCCTCTTGGGCTAAGGCGTTTTGAGGGGAAGCAGTAGGGAGTTCTTCGCTATAGGCTAACCTTTTTAATGCATAGGCTTCTTTATATGCTTGTTGTTTCCGTAAATAATCGGCACATTCTTGTTGTATGCTGTTTTGCTGCTTTAAATATACAAGCAATGTTAAAAAACATACGCCCGCTACCAGCAAGGAAAATAGTACCATAGGAGCAGGCCATAGGATCGTTGTTTTGAAACAGTACATGACCAACACAGCAACCGCTGTAACAAACAGGCCCCTTAGGCTCCAGTAGAGCGGTAACGCCCATAATAAAACCGCTCCATGGGTAAAAAATAAAATGAAGGAGAGCAAAAAATCCTGGACTAAACAACAACTTATCAGCATATGTAAAGGAAGGGAAGTCAATAAACTAAAAAACCAACAGCTGCCTACTACCCCATCTGGTAGGATAGGGTAGCCATAGACGGCATATCCCATGTAGAACAAGCCGATACAAGACAACAACAATAAGCTATAGCTGTATATACTTTGTCCACTATCGTCATAGCAATGGCCAAAGCTAGTAGCTCCTATAACAAGTAAATAGATACCTGTTAACAGCAACATTACCCTAGATGGCTTTAGCTTCGCTCTATGCTCTTGCGAAAAAAAGCGTTCCCTTTCTTGTTTACTACGCCTTGCGATTCTTGCCTTTTCCTGCTGCCTTTGCTGGTAGATCTTATCAGGAGGCACCCAGCCAGTTCCTGCTGGCTGGGGCAATAGGTAGTGGGCAGCTAGCATCGCTAAGCCGTTGGCCAGCATAGAAGGAAAGGCACCATTGATACCAGTTATGGGTTTAATCCACCGGTTCCAAGCTAGGATAGCTACTATACCAGTAGCCATACCGATTAAGGCTGTACGGGATGTTCCACGGAAACCATAGACAGCCAAGAGAAAAGGAGCGGTTATGATGGGAACTCCAAGATCAAAAACGAGCATTAACAGTGTAAATAAATCCTTTTTCCAAAAGACCAACAGCATAGCACAAATACCTACTACTAAAGCAGTTAATCTAGCCAATACAAGTTTATGCTTATCTGTTAGCACTCTATTAGCTTGTATACTGCCTACTACATCATGACTTACCATGACGGCGCATACATTTAATTTAGAATCTGCCGTAGACATGGCCATAGCCAGTAAACTAATGGCAATGAGCCCTTTGAAAATAGCAGGAAGCGTTCCAAATATATAGGGCCAAATTTGGAGTACTGATAATGACGGAACCTTGACAAAAAGAAAAAATGCTATTAAAGCTATAAATCCTACTATTATAGAACTAAAGATGCCAGCATGTATAAACAACTTTCTAGCCTGTATAGGGCTAGAAGCCATATAGATCCGTTGTACCGTAGTGGGCTGAATAAAAGAAGCTAAATTGGCTAAAAATAATACAGTTACGCCCAATAGTTTATCCACATGCAAACAGCTACTCAGCTGAAATTTTGGTTCCTTGTGCAAAATGGAGGCTACTTCTACCATTGATTGGTTGGTTGCCCTAAATATAAACCAGGCTACCGAGGGAATAATAACCGTAAAAGTTATAAACTGTAATACATCCGTAAAAGTAACCGAACGAATGCCCCCAAACATGGAATAAAGGATAAGTATAAGCGTAGCTATCCCTGTTATGCCATTTCGCAGCATTGCTTCGTTATCACTACCACTTAAATCTATACAGGCTTCAATAGCCTTAGTAGTAGCAATAATTTGCATAGCAAGCGAGATCATGTTACAAATAATAGAAACCAAAGCAACAACCAATCTAGGCAGCTTACCATAGATGGAACCTATACTTTCTGCTAACGAGAGATGCTGCATAAAAGGACCCATACGTAACATCAAAGGACTTAATATCCAGAAACCAATGGAGGCAGAAGAAAGCTGTAATATCCAGAAAAGCCCCTGCTCATAAATTTGCTCTACATTACGCAATAAACCTCCTCCGCCAAAGGCAGTGGCCAACATAGTTGCCACCAGTGTCGCCGTAGCAAAGTTTTTATTGCCTATGGCATATTCCCGAAAAGTCTTTACCTTCCTACTGTAATACAATCCTACTACTAAGGTCAATAGCAAAAAAGCCATTACCATTACAAGGGGTAAATTATTGAATAGTGTCATTGTGCGTAAATAAAAAATTAGTTTTGTACAGCCATAGCCTAGGTACAACAACTATAGCTTAATCACAGTTAAGTATACGATATATAGCGCTATAAAACCAAATTATTTCATATTAATGTATAAAAATTGTTAAAAAAACCTATTACCCCATCTGGGATTTTGTTAATAAAAAAGGCTACATAGCCTATATACGCAAAAGCCGCTATACGCCCCCATACAAAATTATTTTTCTCGGAATATCCTACCAATCCTACCCTCCGTTTAACGGATTTAGCTTCGGTTAGTGCACTAGTGAAACAAATGGGTATCAAACATATCTGTAAATTTTGCTGTTAATTTGGATGCAACAGAAAGCTTGGTATCCTGCCTAAATACCATGTCTAATAGCCATATGACACCTGAACAATTGCAAACTATGGGCATAAAAGCAGGCTTTATGCGCCTATCCTGTGGCATTGAGGATGCGCAAGAGCTGATAGAAGCGCTAGATAGAACCTTAGGGAGTTGCAAAAGTTTCCCCCGGCTCTTATCCAACTGGATGCAATGCTTGCCAAATAGCGTCCTTAAGCTGCGTCAGCCCCTCTTCTGTATGGGCAGAAATAAATAGTGTTTGTATAGGGGAGGGTATCGTTCGTACTAAATCAGCTCGAGCTGTTGAATCTAGTAAATCTATCTTTGTGATAACCAGTAATCTTGGCTTATCAAGCAACAAAGGATTATAGGCGGTTAGTTCTCTTTGCAGTAACGCATAGGCTTTCCCTATATCTGCAACCGTAGCCTCAACCATAAAGACTAAAACTGAGTTGCGCTCAATGTGGCGTAGGAAACGTATCCCTAACCCCTTACCAGTAGAAGCACCTTCTATAATACCTGGCATATCTGCCATTACAAAAGAACCTTGCTCCCGGTAAGCTACCACACCAAGATTAGGCAGCAAAGTAGTAAATGGATAATCAGCAATACGTGGTTTAGCAGCCGAAATAACGGAAAGCAAAGTAGATTTACCCACATTAGGCAAGCCTACCAGACCTACATCTGCCAATAACTTTAACTCTAATACAATCCAAGCTGCTAGCCCTGCTTCACCTGGGTAAGCAATACGAGGCACTTGATGGGTAGCCGTTTTAAAGTGGGCATTCCCCCACCCTCCTTTTCCCCCTTCCAATAGGAGATACTTTTTTTTATCCTCCAGAATTTCCAGCAATATTTCTTCCCCATCTTCAGACTTGGCTACGGTTCCCAATGGAACATCCAAGACCACATCTTTACCATTGGCACCTGTTTTACAGCCATCTCCCCCAGTCTGTCCATTGGGCGCATGCACATGCTTGCGGTACTTCAAATGTAATAAAGTGGCATACTGCTTATTACCGCGCAATATAATATGTCCTCCCCTCCCACCATCTCCCCCATCTGGACCTCCCTTGGGCAGAAATTTCGCCCGCATAAAATGGATTATGCCAGCACCTCCCTTCCCCGAACGAAGCTGCATCTTAACATAATCCACAAAATTAGGTATTCCCATAAGACGCTAGGATGGCTTCAATGATTTGGGCTATCTGATCAGGCTGTTGCGAACCATCTACCTTATGGAGCTTATGCTGGCTTTGATAGTAATTGATTACAGGAAGCGTTTCTCGCGCATAGGTGTCCATACGTGTTCTAATTTTGGTATCATCTTGGTCATCTATTCTTCCCTCAATAATCGCCCGATTCCTAAGCCTCTCTAGCAATAGCGCTTCTGGAACATCTAAAAAAATAACCGCATCTATTTTCTTATGGTAGGTAGGTAATACCGCATCCAAATAGGTTGCCTGATTTACATTTCTAGGGAAACCATCGTATAATATAGATTGCGCTACCGGTTGCGCTTGAATTACTTGTAGCACCAATTTTAAAGATATCGCATCTGGTACCAGCCGACCATGATGCATGTATTGCTCAATTAACGCTTTATCGGGTCCATTTTCCGCAACTTGCTGGCGCAATAGCAACCCTACGGATAGCGATACAAAATGGTGGGTACGAACCAGCCTTTCAGCTTGTGTCCCTTTGCCAGAACCAGGCGGACCAAATAAAACAATATGTAACATAATTGACAATAAGCTTTATAAATAATAAAATAATATATGCTCTCTATAGCCTCTACCCACTACACATAACGCAATCTGCTGCTTTTTTCTGTATGGTAAATTTAATGGCATCTGCTGCTGGCTTCGTACGCAAGTAATACATCCCTGTTTTTAAGCCTTTTCGCCAGGCATAAAAATGCATAGAAGTTAATCTACCCATAGTAGGCGCCTTAACATAGAGATTTAAACTTTGGCTTTGACAAATATAGGGCGCACGGTCTGCAGCCATGTCAATGATTGCTTTCTGAGGAATCTCCCAAACCGTTCTATACAATGCTTTAACAGGAGCGGGAATAGCCGCTATATCTTGAATAGAGCCATTGCCTACCATCAAGGCTTCCTTCATGGACTCATTCCAAATACCTAACTGTATCAAATTCTCTAACAGATACTTATTCACTACAATAAATTCACCAGAAAGAACCCTTCTCACATAAATATTAGCTGTATAAGGCTCTATACATTCACTATTACCCAATATTTGAGCGGTTGAAGCAGTGGGCATGAGTGCTATCAGCAATGAATTTCTTACGCCATACCGTGCTATCTCCGTACGCAAATGCGCCCAATCCCATCTACCGGAAGTAGGGGTTACTCCCCACATATCAAACTGAAGGATACCCTGCGCAATAGGGGACCCCACATAGCTCTCATATACCCCTTCCTTTTTTGCTAAATCTTTAGAAGCTGTTAAGGCCGCAAAATAAATCGCCTCAAAAATTTCTTGATTGAGCAGCCGCGCCGCTGGACTATCAAAAACCAGCTTCATCTGCAAAAAAACATCTGCCAACCCCTGTACCCCAATACCAATAGGCCTATGCTTTCTATTAGAAGTAGCGCTCTCTGCTACAGGGTAGTAATTTTTATCGATAACCTTATTCAGATTGTGGGTTATAGCATAAGTTATGGTATACAAGCGCATATAATCAAAAGAGCAATCTGCCTTCACGCACATAGACAGCGCAATAGAAGCAAGGTTACAGACCGCAATTTCCTCAGGGGAGGTATACTCTATAATTTCTGCACAAAGATTACTAGACTTAATAGTGCCCAAATGCTTCTGATTGGACTTTTGGTTAGCGGCATCCTTATAGAGCATATAAGGCGTACCTGTCTCAATTTGAGATTCTAAAATAGCAAACCAGAGTTCCTGCGCTTTTATGGTACGCCGTGCCTTCCCTGCTTGTTCATAATGTACATACTTATCCTCAAAAGCAGATCCGTAACAATCTGATAACCCAGCTGCCTCATTCGGACAAAACAGCGACCATAGCCCATCCTCAGCTACCCGTTTCATAAATAAATCTGGTATCCACAATGCGTAAAAAAGATCTCTCGCCCGCCTTTCCTCCTTCCCATGATTTTTTTTTAGATCCAAGAAATCAAAAATATCTAAATGCCAGGGCTCTATATAAATGGCAAAGCTTCCTTTTCGTTTCCCTCCTCCTTGGTCCACGTAACGGGCCGTCATATCAAAGTTACGCAGCATAGGTACAATGCCATTGGAAACACCATTCGTACCACGAATATAGGAACCTGAAGCGCGTATATTATGGATGCTTACGCCAATACCACCAGCAGACTGAGATATTTTAGCACACTGCTTCAATGTATTATAGATCCCCTCAATACTATCATCCTGCATCATCAATAAAAAGCAGGAAGAAAGCTGTGGCTTAGGAGTGGCTGCATTGAAAAGTGTAGGGGTCGCATGCGTAAACCATCTGTTCGACATCAACCGATAGGTCTCTAGGACAGCCTCCATATCTTCCCCATGTATCCCCAACGCTACACGCATCAACATATATTGTGGGCGTTCCGCTATTTTCCCATTCATCTTAAGCAAATAGGAACGCTCTAACGTCCTAAAACCAAAATAATCATAGGTAAAATCCCGCTCCTGTACAATCGCTTCATCCAAATAAGCTGCGTGCGCCATGACAATTTTATAAACCGATCGATCGATCAAGGAAGCATTTTCTCCTGTTACAGGATTCACATAATGGTAAAGCCGCTTTATGGTACTAGAAAAAGACTTACTCGTCTCCTTATGCAAATTAGAAATGGCTATACGTGCAGCTAAAATGGCATAATCTGGATGGCTTACAGTCATTGCTGCTACAGTCTCTGCCGCCAAACTATCTATGGCAACCGTAGTTACCTGATCATAGATACCCTCAATAATTTTTTTAACAACAACAATGGTATCGATATAATCTCTATTCAGACCATAGCAGAGTTTCTCTAGCCTACTGGTTATTTTATCAAATTTTACCGATTCTAAACGCCCGTCTCGTTTTACAACTAGCATGGATAGCTTATAAAAATAAATAATTGAGCTGTCTAAAAAGTTTCATCCAAGGTAAAACGTGTCTTCCCCTTATCGCCAGAGATACTGTCCATAACCCCTGACTTTTGGTATTCTCCTACTCTTTTTTCAAAAAAATTGGTTTTCCCTTGTAAGGCAATCATTTCCATAAAATCAAAGGGATTGGTTACATTGTAAAATTTGTTACAGCCTAACTCCAATAAAAGCCTATCCGCTACAAATTGGATGTATTGAATCATCAATGCCGCATTCATACCAATGAGCTTAACCGGTAAGGCATCCGATACAAATTCACTCTCAATAGCCACTGCATCGGTTATAATCTGTACAACTTGCTCTGGGGGAAGTTTATGCTTAATATGTCGATTATAGAGCAAGCAAGCAAAATCACAGTGCAACCCTTCATCTCTGGAAATAAGCTCATTTGAGAAAGTTAACCCTGGCATCAATCCTCTTTTTTTAAGCCAGAAGATGGCACAAAAACTACCAGAAAAGAAAATACCTTCTACCGCTGCAAAGGCAATAAGGCGCTCTACAAAACTCCCTTGGCTAATCCAACGCAACGCCCAATCTGCCTTTTTTCCTACCCATTCAATCGTATCTATGGCATTAAATAGCCAATGGCGTTCCTTAGGATCTTTAACATACGTATCAATTAGTAGAGAATAGGTCTCCGAATGAATATTCTCAATAGCAATCTGAAACCCATAAAAAAACTTAGCTTCTGTATATTGCACTTCATCCGCAAAATTTTGTACTAGATTTTCATTTACAATGCCATCACTAGCCGCAAAAAAAGCCAATACATGCGTAATGAAATGCTTTTCATCTGATGTTAAATTTTCCCAATCTTTTATATCCTGGCTCAAATCTATTTCTTCTACCGTCCAGAAACTGGCCTCTGCTTGTTTATAAAAACTCCATATATCCTGATGCTCAATAGGAAACAAAACAAATCTGTTTTTATTTTCCTGTAGGAGTGGTTCATCTACTCCAGTATAAACTTTGGTATTCATCTACTTTTACAGTAAGGGTACAATTAATAATTAACTACACTAATAGGGTTAAAATGGTATACGCAACGCAACTCAACGCGATAAACAAGATAAGCTGCCAACTGCAGCAGTAAACTTAGTTAAATGTAACTAAAGGTTCAACTTTCTAATACGTATAGACTGCTTTAAACCATGCCTTTAGAAGTCGAACGGGCCATAACAACATGCATCACTGCCTACCTCAGCAAAACCTATTGGTAAGCCTAAATCATTTTTAATTGTGGCTGTGTATGATTTTATGCAATGGATAATAGGTTTTATGTACACAGGCTTTTCATTGAGGCATACAGCCATTATGGTATGGCCTTTCCGCGCATCAAATGACTCCTTGTCTAGTTATGGTAAAAATAAACAAAGTAAATTAAAAAATAGTTAACGACTTGCATAGGGAAGCGGTTTTGCCCCTTTCCTACCTAGTATAGGCAGCATAACCCATAATGCAAGGATGGACTTGCACACTTGAAAAGAATAGTAATTCATCAAAAATATCTTTATCTTCTGTTAGGTAGTCTTCAAAACACAGCTTTAAAACCATTTCCTACTATGGATTTTGACTATATGTATTTTTATTTTTATTCCTTTGCTTTTGTTGTTGTTTTTTTCTTGTTTATACATTTCTTTCCCATTGGCTTATGGGTTACTGCCCGCTTTTCTGGTGTAGAGGTAGGTCTATTTGAGCTGGTTTCCATGCGTATTAGGAAAGTTCCTCCTAGGATTATTGTAGAGGGTTTAATTATAGCCACCAAAGCAGGGTTGCGATTGACCACTACGGAAATCGAGACGCACTATTTAGCAGGGGGACATGTACCTTCTGTTATCAAGGCGTTGATTTCAGCGGATAAGGCCAATATTAGTCTTTCTTTTAAGGAGGCTACCGCCATTGATCTAGCTGGTAGAGATGTGTTTGAGGCTGTACAGATTTCTGTTAATCCCAAAGTAATTGACACGCCTTCTGTAGCTGCTGTAGCCATGGATGGCATTGAGCTTATTGCCAAAGCAAGGGTTACGGTTAGGGCTAACATCCACAAACTGGTAGGTGGTGCGGGAGAAGAGACGATCTTAGCACGCGTAGGTGAAGGGATTGTAACCAGCATTGGTTCTGCTGCGAGCCACAAAGAAGTTTTAGCTAATCCTGATAGCATTTCTAATTTAGTCGTGGAAAGAGGTTTGGATGAGGGGACTGCTTTTCAAATACTCTCCATTGACATTGCAGATATTGATGTAGGGGAAAACATTGGTGCTAAGTTACAAATTGATCAGGCTAATGCTGATTTACGTGTAGCTGAGGCCAAGGCAGAGGAAAGAAGGGCGATGGCGGTAGCGCTAGAGCAAGAAATGAAAGCGCAATCAGAACAAGCAAGAGCTAAGGTTACCTTAGCTGAAGCAGAGGTCCCCAAAGCATTAGCCGCCGCGTTAAGGAATGGCAACCTAGGCATTATGGATTACTACCGTATGCAAAATATCAAAGCAGATACCCATATGCGTACCGCTGTAGCAACAGATAAACCACTCCCTACAGAATAAATTACGTCATAGCCAAAACGAAAAGGGGGTTTCTTTACAAGACGTTTTGTACAATGTTGTGCGCTTACACATAGCACATTGCCCTGCTGTACAAGCTGCTGCAGGAGGCAAGGGGTAAATTGAATGTTTAAGCCAAAGTATTTTTGGAATTTTTGATTTTTTTATAAACTTGATATACGCTCATTCCTACACCAACGCCTAACAATGCACCACATATTACATCTAACGGGTAATGCATACCGCCATATATACGTCCATAAGCAATCAAAGAGGCCCAAATAAAAAAGAGATAACTATATTTATAAACCTTCTTAAATAATTTCCAGAAAAGCATAGCAAAGGCAAATGTATTGCTTGCATGTGCAGAAGGGAAACCATATATACCGGTGTGTACCCCTACCAAATGAACACAAGCTATATCCGCTGCATAACATGGCCGCAACCTGCCTAAAAGGGGTCGCATGAAACCAGCCGCACATTGATCGGATAGGATAAGCATCCCTATAAAAAGTAACACTCCCCCTAACCCCATTTGCTTCTTAAGAAAGAAAAATAAATAAATATAAAGCGGTAACCAGCATAAGGTATGCGTTATACATTTAAAAAAAAGATCTAATAGGGGATGGTTCGATTGGTTGAGTAGGATAAATAAAGTTTGATCCCATTGTTTTATGCAGACCAACATGGCTTCCATTTTATAGTATAATACAAATACGTACTTAAATTAGGATGCAAAATCCATGCTATTAATTTAAATTAAAATAGCTTCATAGTAAATCTATTTTAAAATGATATGCTTAACATAACGTATTGGCTTAATTACGTGTAAAGCATAAAATTTACACACTTTCAACTACATAATTCAATAAGACTATTATTCATATATTACTATCAATCTCAATCTTAAGAATTAATAAAACCATAAAACGATAGCTGAACCAGTGGAGCAGGTTAAAGCTATGCCATAACCGCTTGCATTTCAAAAAACCAGCGGTATAATTGGGTAATGGTTGTCCTTTTCTATTATTCTCTTGTTCATGGGTAGTTCTCCCCGTAAAAAAAAGGAGCGCAAGCAAATGGACATTAGGAAGTTTTTGCAGCTTCTTTGGTATAAAACAGCATATAAGCATTTTGTGACGCTTTAATAGCAGCTGTATTTTTTGCTTCGCTGACTTGTGCATCATTGGCATGATACCATTTCTCTCCACGCTTTACATAAGCAATATAATGTCCAGAATTTGGATTAGTACCACCATGACCAATAAACCCACTTAGGTTATAAGTAATGTTCGGACCATCTAAGCCGTTTAGAGTAATACATTCTGTTCCTTGCATAGCTGAATTAATTCTAAAATTACTATTACTATTACTTTCACTAATCCTATTTGTATCATGCCCACTGCGGTCCAAGCGAATACATAATTGATCCGATTGCGCTATTTTCTTTGCGCTATACTCATCACATAACAGCTTAGATAAACCAACATTTAGGTCGACGGGCTTCATAACGCCAGGGTCATCTTGACACTTCTGATCAAACAAGATGAGGGGAACCTGAGCTATGAGGCCGCTTTGAAAAAATAAGAAATCTTCAGTAAGATTTTGAAAAAATTCATAGCAGTCTTCTTGCTCGTTTGACTTCAACAATAACTTATTGAATTTATTTGATTGATTATAAAGCTCTTTTTTAAACGAACGCATATATTCCGCTGTCAACGGCTCACACTTATTAATCCTATTTATTAGATCCCTTAAAGGGTCTTTGTTTACTGCATCTGCATACAATGCCGCTACAACTTGCAACACCGCATTCATGTAACAAGTATTGCCCACATTGGGGAGCCCCGCAAAGGGTTGAGTTATACAAGAAACTCTTTGATTTACTGGAGTGGGGGCAGCTGAAGGAACTTTTTGGCTTACTGGAGTGGGGGCAGCTGAAGGAACTTTTTGGCTTACTGGAGTGGGGGCAGCTGGAGGAACCTTTTCTTTCAGCTGTTTAAGAAAGAGCTTCCGACATGGCGATCTTTTACCACATCTACATCCTATCATATGGAAACACAACGAGAACAATACCATACAAACCGTTGGGTAATGTTTATTAATTGACATAGTTGTATAACCAAAAAGTAAACCGAATTATAGAACATCTGCTAGTTTAGGTAATAATTTCCTTATCTAAAAATGCTACGTTGATGCAAGTTAAGGGAGGAAAGCATCAACTTGGAAATCATTGGCCTGATACTATTTCTTTTTACGTTTTACATAAGCGGAATAATGTCCACAGTTATTTCCATCAAAACAACAAATAAATCCGTTTACTTTATAAACAATGGCAGCATTATTTGGGTCGCGCATGTAAAATTAGTGCACAGGGAAACCCTATAGTGGCATATTTATACTAACAATCAAGTGTATTTCCTATATACCTACCAATCATCATAGAAACGCTTACTCTGATCTCCCAACGTAGCAAAAGTCCTCTTTCTCGGTAGTTTTAAATTTTTTAATGCATCTGCCTTAAATCCTAAAGAAAACGCATATTTATACTTTTTAGCGCCTGATTCCCTCAAAGGCTCTATTTCATATTTCAGTATAAAACAATGCAAATCACGTTGAATAGATAGTTTTGTTGAAGATAATTTCCATTGCTTCTTCACAAAATCATAGGCAGTGTTTGCACTCAATAACCACTTCGTTAATTTTATATTGCCATCCAGATTTATATATCTATCCTTTGTAATGGATTCATTCTTTGATACATAGCTCTTATGTTTTTTATAACCCCAACAAAACGTCCCTCCTAAGTGCCATAAAGGTTCTTTATCAAAATCAATTTTATTTTCCTCCTCCGCTACATCCACAATATTACGCAACAGCTTCCTTTCTGCTTCTCGCTTGCGCTCACTAGAACGATCTTTGGGATCAAAATTCATTTTAATTCTAAAGGTAGACTCACGCAACTGCCCAATACATTTGCCTTTTTCCCATGCTAATTCATTGCTTTTTTTCTCCTTATACTGCCACCCAAAAGGAGTATCCTCTTTCTCGCTATCATCCTTATCTTTAGGCAAAGGTAAATAAGGATCAAAACGGTTATCAAACTCAAACGATGCACGCAACATGCGTCCAATGGGGATTTCCCCACTAGCTATATCGAGCGTAATGTCCTCTAAACGATGCTTGGGTTTATGCCAATCAAATTCCGTTCCAAAATCCACCTTCTCTAGTAACTTAATACGCTTGGTATTTTCTTTTTTTATATTTGGGTCTGCTGTTGTTTTTATTTTAAAATCTACCCTATTTCTTAATTTACAGCGAAGTTTAGCAACAGCCCTATCCTCTATATGTATATCAGGGGAAGGACCACATCCTTCAAATACATACATTGGTTCTGATTTCCCGTCTACTTTTTTAAAATAATCATGGTTTTGAGGTATATCTGGGGAATATATAAATGAAAATTCTGGTACTGTAACAATGCGAAATTTATTCTGAAAATAATTTTGGTAAAGATTCACATCCACCTTACATCCAAAATGACACGTATACACTCTATGCCATCCAGGATGGTCCAGGCTGTTTCGGGCATCTATATGCGCCAACTTTTTCCCATACCATGCTTCCTCCCAGGTAACATCAGGCTCAACATTGAAATGATTGAATAATTTGCACATGGTTTTAAGCTTTATCCTATGATTAGCTCCATACGTTCTATAAAATGAGGAAGAGGGCGCTATTGTGGAAGGAAATGTTTCACTGCCGATATGGCCCTCATTTCTCAAGTTTTGTAAACTATTTATAAAATTAAAATTATAATCCAAACGTATTTGGTTGCACCAAACTGGCAACCCAAAGCTCTCTTTAATAGGCCGCCAGGAAGTAGCTAACGATAGCTCAGGGAGGTTCCATTTTTTATACCGAGATTCCTTTCCACTTTTAGAAAAGAGATCAATATAGTGATGATCTTTTTCTTTATACCTTAATGGAATGGTTAAATCAAAAGGCCCTATTTTATTTCTATACCGTATATTACCGACTGATTCATTGTTAGATTTATGTTTTTTTTCCTCTGAGGAACTTGTATGATAACCCTTACTAGTATAATCAATATCTATATTGATACTTTGCTTGTTATAGGCATTTGCAACGGTCTTATGTTTCCATTTGAAAGAACGCTTGCTCGTATTACTCTCTTCCGCCGCATGCTGTTGGGTATAATTTATGTCTCCCTCAAATTGATACCTTCGCTTATAACGAAATTCTGGATTAAAGGATCTAAACCCATTTTCATAAATACTTCCTATAATTTTAAAATCTGCATAATCACCTAAAGATACATAATATCCCACTTCCTTAATTCCAAAACCATTGTCATTTTCCACTAGCATTTCCCCTGGAATAATACCATGTTTGCGCTTCCCTGGCAAGAATAAAATACCAAAAAATAAACCTAACGGCGTAGGAACATCATCAAAGTAAAATTGAAAAGGTCCAGAAGTTATCTGCTGATCCTGTATCATTTTAGCTTTCTTAGCACGGATATAAAAATGAGGGTGCGCCAATAAGCAAGTAGTATACCGCATATCCTCTGTATAAAAAGTGGTTTCATTTTCCTTTTTAACTTGTTCACTTTTTACAATGGCATCTGTCTGCTTAGTAAGCAACCGATAAACCAACGCACGCTTTGTATGGATATTGTATTCAATTTTTTCCATATGAAAAACACGCGTAATAGGTTCTTTTTTCTTTCCATATTTATCTTCGGTTACATCCTTATAGGTAAAAATAGGATTCCCTACCAGTTGGTTATGCTGGTCTTTCTTGCCTTCTGCAGTAAGAATATGTGTAGTCAAATGCAATGCAATCCTATCTGCCTCTAGCTTCATATCCTTATAGTCTAACACCCCTTTGCCATACAAAGACAAAACATTATGTTTCGAATCAAAAACAATTGACTCTGCAGAGGTATATTGCACTACGGCCACCGTATCATCTTTCTTAATAGGCTCAGGCCGAATACAATCTAGCAAAACCGAAGATTCTCTAGAGAATGCTTCAAAAGGGGTATACGATTGACTCCCTTGTTTAGGAGGATACAACCAGTTATTACTTCCCCCCATAGAAGGATTTCCCCTATAGTCACGCATAGTATAGCGGTTTGTATCAGCGGCTTGTGCTCCAATAGTTATACCACTAAACCAGTACGATAGTAAAATAATGACAGCTGAGCAATAAAATCTCGTCACACAAATAAATTTTATTTTTCTCTATGTTATTTTTATGGTTGCTTTGAAGCTAGTGCGGAAGCTTTAGAAAACTTATTACTTAAATCTGTCAAAAGCGGTGCTGCCATACAGATAGAAGAATAAGTACCAAACAATACACCTAACAATAAAGCAAAAGAAAAACCACGCAATGCTTCCCCTCCAAAAAAGAAAAGCATTGCAACAGTTAATAAAGTTGTAAAAGAAGTAATAACCGTTCTACTTAACGTTTCACCAATGGCCTGATTTATGATAGATGCCTCTACAATAGTTGTGTTTCCTTTACTCTTTATCTTCTCTCTAATGCGATCAAAAATTACCACTGTATCATTAATAGAGTAACCAATAATGGTAAGCATAGCAGCCAAAAAAACTTCATTTACTTCATAACTAAAGCCCAGAGCGCGCGCCATACAAAACCCGGCTACAACAGCCAAGGCATCATGTATAAGCGCCACTATAGCTGCCACCCCATAGCTCCATTTTCTAAAACGCAGTGCGGTATAAATAAAAATAGCAAACAGTGCAAAAATTATTGCTTTTTTAGCACTTTTTTGTATATCCTGCGCTACGGTAGCTGTTACTTTACTACTGCTAACTATACAAAAATTAGCATGGCTAGCGGGTTCCTCACCTTTCTCTTTAGCGTATTGTTGTAACGCCGTCTCTAACTTATCCTTTACTGTTTCATCAGCAGCAAGGCTATCATCATGGCTTAAATAGCTAGTTGTAATCTGCATCACATGGTTTGCACCATAGGTACGTACCTCAACGCCTTTTGCAAATTCAGTAGCTAATCTGTCTCGCAACGAGGAAGCTTCTACAGCGCTATCAAAACGCACTACATAAGCGCGTCCCCCAGCAAAATCCACCCCAACTGCCAACCCTTTACAATAGTAAAAACAAAAACCCCCTAAGGTTATAAACAATAAGGAAAAAATATACAAACGATAGCGGATGGCAATAAAATTTATTTTCATCCGTTTAAAAAGCATTGCTACATTGCCGTAAGCAAAAGTGATAGAGGGGGCAGGGTAACGCTCCATATAGAACGAAAAAAACAATTGTGTAATAAAAATAGAAGAAAAAAGCGAGCTAACAATGCCAATCATCAAAATGATAGCAAAACCACGAACTTGACCTTGACCAAGGCAATACAATATCACGCCCACTAAAAAGGTGGTAATATTAGAATCAATAATAGAGCTAGCAGACTTTGCATACCCACGTCGAATGGCTTCCTTTAAAGGAACCTTATCGGCTAATTCTTCCCGAATACGTTCAAATATCAACACATTCGCATCGATAGACATACCGATGGTCAGCACAAGACCCGCAATACCCGGTAAGGTTAAGGTTGCCTCTAATTGGGCTAGCATACCTGCCATAAATAGCAAGTTGAATAGGAGCGCCATATTGGCAATCATACCAGCTTTAGCATAGTAAACCATCATAAAAAGCAGCACCAGGGCTAATCCAATGGCTGTTGTAACAAGCCCCTGATTTTGGGCTATTTTACCCAACGTTGGGCCCATAATGACTTCTTCAACAATTTTAAGCGGTGCGGGCAGAGAGCCTGCTTGTAATATATTCGCTAAATCCTTGGCATCTTCAAGAGAAAAATCTCCACTTATCTGAGAAACACCATTAGGAATCTCTTGCTGTACTACAGGTGCTGAATAAACCTGATCATCTAAAACTATCGCGATACGTTTACCTACCTGATTGGCTGTAACTTCTTTCCAGATATGTGCGCCTCTGCTATTCATATGCATCGTTACTACCGGCCTACCATTATCCAGTAAGGATTCGGCACGTGTAATAAGATCGCCTTCTAAAAGCGGTTTTTGCGCTGGAGTACGTTTAATAGGATACAGCGTAACAATTTCTTCCTTCCTATCATTTTGTATTTGTATTGCTTTCCCCCACATCCAAGTAATATGGGCAGGTAATAGGGCACGTACTTCTGCTCTAGCCAATAGAGATTTGATATGATCTACCTCTTGGGCCGCATAACTTATGGTATAAGGGAAGTGGGCACGCGCACACCGCTGGAAAAGAGATTGGGTAGGCATATGCTTGTTTTTTTCTTCCTCAGGGATCCCCTGCGGTAATGTTTTTAAGATGGCCGCTTTTTCTTCCGCAAGCAAAAACTTATTCACAGACTCTACATACGCTATATACTCATCTGGTTCTGCTACTTCCCAGAAATGTAATTGGGCTATGCCTTGTAGTAATTTCCTAACCCGTTGTGCATCGGTAATACCTGGTAACTCAATCTGGATTCTTCCCGTTATAGGCAAACGCTGAACAGTAGGCTGGGATGCCCCAAAACGGTCTAACCTAGTACGTACAATGGTCAGGGAACGGTCTAACGCAAGACTAATTTCTTTATCAATGGTTTTTTCAATTTCTTTTTCATTTGATAATGAAGTAAATATATCGCTTAAATCTCCTTCTGGTTCTATTTTTTTATAAGCTTCTATAAAACGTTTAGCAAAGGAAGCTGTATGCTTGTTCATTCGTTCCTTATCTGCTGATTGAAGTGCTTTAAAAAAAGCAGCATCCGCATTATCGCCAGCCAATGCTTTAACAAGTTCCACGGGAGAAAGCTCCATCACCACACGCGTACCACCCTGCAAATCCAAGCCTAGCTTAAGCGAACGATCTTTTACTTCTTCATAAGTATAGTGGCTGCCTAATAAATTATAAACTGGCTTTTTCCACATTTCCATTAAATAGGCCTGCCGCTGCTCAAAATCTATCCGCCCCTCCTGATCTGTTGCTTTCTGTTCTGCTTGACGCTGTATGCGGTAGTCAATAAAAGTAAAAGAAAGATAATATAACGATAGAAAAGAAGTAACAACTGTTACAAACAATACTATTTTTTTAGCACGCATTAGATTTATATAAGGTTAAGCATAATATGAAAACAAATAAAGATACATAGCTTTCTGCTATTATACCAAATAATAGACTTTGCTTTCGAAAAGTATGCCTGTGCGCCCATACCGCAACCAACTCCCGCTAGGGACAAAAAAGACTATGCCAAAAAATGCACTCCTTCCCAGCTATGCGCTGCAAGAAAACCGATTACCGAACAATATTGATAAAAATATGTTACATATACTACCCTAGTATAAGCCCATAACGCTTACACTGTACCAACTAAAGGGTATGGTATGGTAATACAGTGCAATAAGCAAGCAACAGATAACGCGTCATCTATGTTACAATAACTGTATTTTCTATTCAATTAATTTAACAATTAAATAGTTACTGATGGATTGCTTTAAAATAATTTCCCTATTTATTGGTTATTTTGATCAAATTCTCTTAAATTAGCTGACATCAAACTTTTACTTTATTTTTATTTGCTAGTTATTTAATGGGTGGCTATTGCGGCAACAAGTACAAATAGTGCAAATCCATCGAATGAATACTATCTAATAATACCTAATTATTAATACTTTTCTATTCTCTTACCTGTTTTAGAATCTGGTTACATGATACCTAATTTTTTCAGTTAAATTTACCCAGCATGATTGTAGTATACAAGACAAAACATTACGATTATGAAACAAAAAGGAGAGAATAAGTTTATTAAATGGGCACGTTTTCTTAAGCAACAGCAAAATAAAAAGTTACTTTACTGTTTAGAGCGTGCTTCTCCTATAGAGGTAGCCAACTTTTTAGAACAGCAACCCATTGAATCTATCCTACGCATATTAGCTATGCTGCCCATTACCCGTCAAGGTGAGCTATTTGCCTTATTCAAGGATAGTGCCCTACAAATAGCCTTTTACGAACAACTTTCTAAAGGTACTTTTGCTAAGCTATTTTCTTGCATGCCTTCTGACTTACGGGTAGATTTTTATCAGCGCTTACCCAGCAAAGAACAGACGCATTTGTTACCCTATTTAAGCAGAAAGGTTCGGGAAGATGTCCTTATGCTAAATTCCTATTCTCCTGATACAGCAGGGGGTATTATGCATACAGATTTTGCCACTGTTTTGAACTTTATGAACATAGAGGAAGCATTGGCTAAAATTCGGGAAGACGCCCCCACACAAAAGATGCTTTATTATATTTATGTAGTGAACGAGCATATGAAATTAGTTGGCTTTATCCCTTTAGAGCAGCTGGTATTGTGTACCCCTCAAACAAAAATATCCTCTATTCTTGACACAAATT